>NZ_JFHL01000021.1:0-126862 GCF_003664995.1 Mesotoga sp. BH458_6_3_2_1
ATCTCAAGGCTTATTTGACCTATCGTGCCGGGAGTGCTTTCTGTCGGAGATATCTTAGCCTGTAATCATTGTAGATTCCAGTGATCTTGAGTAACTCCTCCTTACTCCACCTCTTCCAGCCGAAGCCTTTCTTCTGTTTCTTCCTCATCATGTGTCTTCTGAGTTTCCTGTTCACCCAGTCTCTTATGAAACTGAAGACTTTCTTTGAATTACCTATCCTGAAGTAGTTTACCCAGCCCCTCAATATTGAGTTTATCGCTTCCACCAGTCTTTCTAAGGAGTTGGAGCGATAAATGTGGAACTGGTACTTCAGCTTTTCCAGTAATGCCTTTCTAGCCTTCTTGTTTGGTTTGTAGTCAGGTCTACGTTTTCCATTCTTGGCCTTCACCATCCGGAATTCAAATCCAAGGAATTGGAAGCTACCCTTCTCCATGTTGACTATCTTGCTCTTTTCTTCATTGAGCTGAACCTCTATCTTCTCGAATTCTTCCAGTAGTCTCCTGTTGACTTTATCTACCCACTCTCCGGGATAGACAAGGACCACAAGGTCGTCTGCATATCTTGCATATGAGTTTCAGTAGATGCATTATCTCTGGATCGTCTATTCTCTTCGCTACTTTCTCAAAGAGTATATAGTGTTTGACATTGTCGAAGAAGCCTTTGAGGTCAAGGTCTATCACAATTGTCTTTCCTTTGAACAGTTCCTTGTCCACTCTTTCTATTGCATCATGCGCGCTTCTTCCCGGTCTGAATCCAAACGATCCCTCCTGGAAGTCCGTTTCGAATATTGGTTCGAGGATAAGCTTCATTGCTCCCTGTACTATCCTGTCCCTTATGGTCGGTATCTTCAGTATTCTCTCTTTACCGTTGGCCTTAGGTATGGATAGGCTTCTGTATTCCAATGGTTCGTACTCTCCCTTGAGCAATTCCTGAAGTAGTTCGAGGATATAGTTCCTTACACCTATTTCCTCGATGTCATGAAAGCTTACTCCATCCACCCCGGGAGATCCGTTGTTCTTTCTGGCCATGTAGTAGGCCTTTTCCAGTGTTTCTACCTTACAGATATGGGTGTATAGTCCCCAGAATCTCCATTCTGGTTCGGCCTTCGCCTTGAGGTATATCTTGTTCCTCACTTCCTGCAGGGGTATGAATCCTTTTCTCATTCCGATTCCTGCCTCCTTTCTTGGTAACAAGAGTTACATACAGTAGGGCTCCTTTACTCGGGAGGAGTTACCCTCCGTCATTGCTAGTACGAACCCATCCGCCACCCTCTGGTCTTTCGGTCAATTTCCCATTCCGGTTATATGACCTACCTCGTTCAAGGGATTTCTCCCAGGTACCAGTAGGGCTTCTCCAGTTGCATAGAATGTCCTTGTGATCATGCCATCGCTAGCACCCCGCCGGAAGATACTCGCGTTTCAGTCAGTCTTCACTCATATCTGCTGTCTTCGCCCGGAGTGCAAGGGCTCGACTTCCGGAACTGTAGTCTCGAGGCTACTCGTGCGTTCACTTTCGTTATGGCCTGACCACTCGCTCACCATACTTAATATGGCTTTGTCAATAGACTTCAGTGGTTCAGTTACCTTTACCACTGCTATCCAAGCTACGGGGCTCTGACTTCTTCCCCGGTGGGCCTTTTTCCCCACTGAACATTCTTGCCTTAGCTGGACGTGCACACTCCCCACCGCAAGCGGTCCCCCCCGCTCAAGCGGGGATTTAAGATCAAGAGCCAGGAAGAGCCGGGTCTGGGGTTGTCGGGTCTAGGGTCTGGTAAGAGCAGAAGTGATGCTGGGAAGAACATCCCAGGAAGTGATGCCCGGAGTAGCATCCGGGGAAGTGAGGCTCGCTGCGCGAGGAAGTGATGCTGCTTCGCAGGAGGCAAAAAAGACGTAAGAAGCCAAAGTGAAGAGATAAGAAGAGCAATTGATCTTGCTGCCTTTCTAACCTCTAACTTCATTCCTGTCACCTCTATACGTACGGGGCGTGCGCAATACCGACGTGATGAGATCACATTTAGGAGCCGTAAACAGGACCCTCGTAAAAGAGAGAAAAGCGGCTTTTAGTTCCGATGCTACGCGTCCGGGTTCTTCGTTCTTGGTTAAAAAGCGAGAGAGAATAAGTGAGATGGCGAGACTGAAGAAACGAAGAATTCTAGCTGATTCTGGAATTGAGGAACAAGATGATTGAGCTCCAGAGAAGATCATGTGGGTAATGATGAACTCTCGAGAGTGGGGGCGGCTCCATCGTCGACGGGGTGTGTTGAGCACATCGAGAACGTACCTCACATTCAGAACAAAGTATGCGCACCTTCAGATTCATAGATTTTGAGTTCGAAGAGACTTCCAGATTCATTATGAATCGAAAAAACCTTCTGCCGCTCCCACAGAAGGTCTGTATGTTTTTTTCTTGAAACATCTATATTAGCCTTTCTATCTCTTTCTCAAGCTCTTCGGGTATCTTCGTACCGAAAAGAATGAGTGTCCCGTAGGTGGGACCGTAACCTTCCTTCAGAATCTTCTTGATCGAAGCCTGAAGCTCGGCTCCACTCTTTCCCTCCAGAACATTCGAGCAGCTAAACTTTATTCTGTTGGGAAAGAGGTTGTCTTCCCAGATGATTTCGTCAGACTGAAACTGCTCGCCAGTTATCTCACAAATTGCAACGCCGTTGTTTTCGATGAAGAAGAGCAGTCTCTCACCGGGCTTCCAGTTGCCGTATCTCTTTCTGTTGCAACCCCATACTCCATGTTCCCTTCCAGTCCTGAAAGCCTCCCATGAACGCGATTTCGCTATCCTCATCCTCTCAACTCCTTCGACTCATATTCATGCCAATATTAGCACTAAGGGAGCGAAAGAAAAAAGCGAGAGCAACGGAGTTTTACAGTGATATCGATTTGGTAGGGGAAGGAATAGACCCGGGTTTCTGGTAGCGAGTTGGGGGTTGGAAGAACAAAAGAACTGGTTCTCCGTCCTCCGAATAAAAAACTAGTTTTCCGTTCCGACGCTTCGCGTCCAGGTTCTTCGTTCTTGGTTAGAGCAATGAAGCAGTAGCATCAAGATTCCGACCAGGAGCTTTGTCGGAATGACGGAATCTGACCTTTTCGCAATAACCGTTAGTAGTCATCCCACTAAGCTTGCCCTCATTAGCTTGCCCTGATTAGCTTGCCCCAATGAGCCTGCCCTGAAGCCTGCCCCAAAATGATCCTGTTTGGGGTCTCTGTTCAGGGCTTCTGTTTGCGATTTCTTTTTTGGACTACTATTCAGGGTCATCCCGTGATGCTTGTGCACGGGATCTCGGTTTTTGAAGACCGTGGCCGGGGGTAGCGGGTAGGGGGTTGGAAGAACAAAAGAACTGGTTCTCCGTCCTCCGGGAAATAAAGTAAAAAAGCGCATCGACAACCGGTGAGATTTTATGCGGCGAGTCACCCATTTCTGTTCGTGCCGAGACTCTTTTACCTAATCAAGTACATGAAATCGGCAGTCCTGAACCACTTGTATCTCGCTTTATATTAGCGTTTGCGAGTGTTTCTTCAAATTAGTATACTGGTCAGTAACTTACTGTGCAGTATACAGATCGTTTTTTCGCTGTTTCGGAACGTTCATGTATGAAAACCCATAACTCTTTGGAAACTTCACCAGCAGTATCATACTTCGATTACTTCTAACAAATGGGGCAACGAACAGTTGTCTACAACTCGTTGCCCCACAATTCATCTCGATTGAGTCCGAACTCAATTATCCGGCGAGATCGACTTCGGAAGGTTAACTACGACGCCACCAAATGTCGGATCAGGGAATTCAATTCCCTCGAGCATCTCATAGTTTATGAGGATGGGGAAGTAGCTTAAGAGATCTGAAAAACGTTCTGGGTGGTCGAAGATGTTGTAGAGTCTAAGGATAATAGTCTTTTCATCTTCATCAACCGGCATCTCAGTATCGAGATCTTCTCCGTTCGGCCTTATGTAGTCCAGAAGTTCCTCCTGTTCGCTCGAACTTTCTGCCAGGGCATCGTAAGCGTCCTGATCGAACGGGATGTACCACTGTGAAGTCAGGTTATGTTTATTGTCTTCGGTCTGCGTGTCCTTCAGGAGATCCTCTGCCAGAAGCATAGTAGTTTCAGGTGCCTCCAAAGCGATATCCCTTATTGAACTCAGCCAAAGAGGACTTTTGGAGGGGTTCCTAAATGTCAAGAAGGATGTGCCAATAAATGCTTTTACTTCTGACGCGTCAATATTTCCGTCACTATTTGTGTCGATCTCCGGAGGGTCGATCTCATCATCGTCGGCGTCTTCGACATACTCCATGAAAGCCTCTGATGGTTCAAGATCATAAACGGTGAATGCTCTGGCACTTGAAAGGGCACTGCCTACCAGCATTTTCAAAATCGCTATTTCTCCTTCATCGATTACAAGATAATCGTTCTCATCGAATCCGGGAGCGTACTCTATTTCCAGTCCCTGTGAGATCATGAACCAGAAATCTAGATCGAACACCGCATCTCCGCCATCGGGATCAACCTCGATCGAGACTATGTGATCTCCCTTTGGCTCTTTCTCCAGGAAAAGAATATCCGTATACAAACGCAAACTTTCTGTGTACGTTATAGAATCCTCCTTGCTCACTACTTCTAGCACGAGCTCTCTGTCGCTTTCGACAGCTCCATCTTCGTCCCAGTCGAACTCATTGAGAAATACTTCCACAACAATATTCATCTCTCCACTCAAATAGGAGATATCGTCCCAGACTTCCTGAAGGCTGTCCGCATACTCCTCCATCTCATCCTGAAAATCGCCGATCTCCCCGCAAGTTGAATAACCGGAATTCTCTGCTACGGAGCTGCTTGAAGCAAGGAAATTTACCAGAAGCTCCGGATTTCTGAGAATCAACAACGATCTCAGCTTCATATTCAGCAGTCTTGCGCGCATATCTGTTGAAATGCTTTGAACAACTTGATCAGGATTCGAAACAAGTTCTTCGAAACCAGACAGCATTTCGCTTCGATCAAATGTTCCTGCAATGTCAAGAGAACCAATCTGCGAATTGTATATGTCCAGAAGCTTCAGTAATTGCGGAATTGCCTTCATAGCTCCACGAATGGCGTGACCTTCGGGATTCTCAGGATTTCTCTTCACGAAGTCGTCAATAATCTCTTCAGACTCTTCGGCAGTCTCCCCAGATAACTTGATCTCGGCCTTTTCACCTTCCGGAATGGGACTTACGTTGATCCGGAACTCCGCCACTCCACTCTTGCCTTCATCCCTTACGCTCACTCTCACTTTGAAAGGGCTGTTTTCGCCGTCACCGGGCAGAGATGTAAATATATAACTCTTTCCGTCGATTCTCCCAGGTCCGCTGCTTACTAAGAATGATATCCCGTCGGAGACAGATGATAATACGAACTGATTGAGGTCAACAACCAGCTCTTCACCCTCTGTCACCTGCTGATCGGGAATCTCAATCTTGATAGCTCTGAATAGAGAGCAACCGCCGAGCGCTATCAAGGTGAATAGAGAAAGAAACACAAGGATCTTCTTGAACATTTCTTTTCCTCCCTTTTATATGATGGTATTGAATAACGGTATTTGGTTTACTTCGCATAGCTTTCCCGATTCAATCTTACACTTTATACAAATAAACCCCAAAAACCTGTCTTCGTTCTTTGAGTCAGCTGCACGCTGTGAAGACCCGTCCCCAAAAAGACCAGTTCTTCTTTCCGACGCTTCGCGTCCAAGTTCTTCGTTCTTAGTTAGGCAATGAAGCAGCAGCATCAAGATTCCAACCAGGAGCTTTGTCGGAATGACGGCATTTGACGTTTTTCCTCGGGACTTCAGCATGCAACTTGCAGCTGAGAACTTGCAACTGATCTTTCAGCGCTCAGCGCCTCTCAAGACCAAGATGCTGAAACAAGTTCAGCATGACGGGCTGTGGTGTTTTTGCTTTCGGGTCATTAACCTGCAACTTGGAACAAGCGACTTGTAACTGCCCTTCATGAAGGACCAAAGACATCTATTCACAGCGCTCAGCGTCACTCATAATGCGTCTAGCGCCTCTCGAGACCGATATGCTGAAACAAGTTCATGACGGGCTTCTGCAGTTATCTTCGCGGAAGATTTGTTACCGATCGAAAGGATCGGCCAAGAATAGATAAGCCAAGAAGATCCGCGTTCCTTTTGACGCATGTGCGAGAAGACCATACTCCCTCAAATGTGATGATTTTCCTATCGTATGTGATACATTCGTTTGATATCTAGTTGCTTTGCTCTTTCACCGACAGGATCCACTCAACTTACTTTTTGGTCTTCTGCATGGCAGGGACTCAATGGGGGTGTTTTTGTGCGCAAGGCTCTAATCGCAGCTTTTGCTGTCGCGTTGCTGCTCCTGATTCTTCCCGGTTGTCTTCCGAAACTTCCGAAGGATCTGCAAGCGGCGATAGAAATCGTCAAAGGCATTCTGCCGGGTGAGATTCCTCAAGACTCAGAGTACATCTGCTCTTTCTTTTCCACAAAGCTGACATCGGGATCAAAAATCGACCTTGAAAACCCGGGTTCTATTGTCGACGGAGGTCTGGATGGCACGCCTTCAATGGACAATACAATCACGGTAAGTGAGCCTTCATACCTCTTTCTTCTTGATCTTGATCCCGGCTCGTTCTTTGCTCATCCCGTCAAGGCGATAGTAGTGGGAGAGAGCGGGCAGGAAAGGATTATCTCAGGGAAATGGCTGCCCAGGGTAGATGAAGTCGTCCCGGATGAGCTGAAACTGCCCATTCCCCCAAAAGAAAGGCTTGTCGACTGGAATGCTGTTCTGAAGGAGCCGTCCGGTGTCTTGAAGAATCCGGTGATCGACAAAATCATCCCCGACTGGGGCGAGGGAGAGGCGATCATTGTCGTTCAGGGTTTGCTGCCCTCGGAATCTCTTTACGCGGATTCGATTCAGACATATACTCAGTTCTTGAATCTGGCCCTGGCATACAGGGATGCAATGCCTGAAGGAATGGTTGAAGTGCAGGGCATTTTGGGGGAGGGCTCGGCAAATATCCTGACCAGCATAAATTCCTACGCCCTTCAAAAAGAGATAGTGACTGTTTACATCATCGCCCACGGAGACACGGATGCGGTAAGACTCGGAGGCGTCTGGCACTTCGCATGGCAGTTCAGCACAGTCTTCAACAGCTATCCGTTGACTGAGTTCAACTTACTTCTGGGTTCCTGTCATGCCGGAAGCTTTATAAATGACATGAATACCCTGGCCAACGTAAGAACCGTCCTGGCTGCCTGTCGAGAAAAAGAAGGCGCTTCCCGCGATATGGATGAGCGCTTTTCACTGGTCTCCCCTTACGACTTTCTGACCGATTTCAACTCTTCAGATGTTGGAAGCGAATGGACGAGCTCGATAGTCGAGGGAGCGGTAAGCATTTTGAACAATCCGGTGCAGTTCACTTTGGTAAAAGCCGACTCCGTAATACATAATGTGCCGGTCATTAGCATGTTGCTCAACAAAGCCCATCTGGCCGCGCTTGGAAACTGGGCTCCCTATTATAGTGAAAACCTTGATCTTTCGAACAGAATAAAAAAGTCTGTGCCTGAGAAATACTCCTCATGGGAATGAAGGGAAGGCCGTGGCCGGAGGGTAGCGGGTAGGGGGTTGGAAAAAGCAAAATGTCAGTTCCAAGTTGCAAGAATAAATGACGAGGTTCGGGGTTGGTGGTTGCGGGTTGGTAAGAGCGAGTGAAACAGGATCACCGTTGAATGGTTATCCGTTCTCCGAATAAAAAACCTTTTGCTCGTTCCAGAGCGAAGAGCAGTTCTTCGTTCCGACTCTCCGCGTCCAGGTTCTTCGTTCTTGGTTAGAGCAATGAAGCAGTAGCATCAAGATTCCGACCAGGAGCTTTGTCGGAATGACGAAATCTTGCCTTTTCGCAATAACCGTTAGTAATAATCCCACTAAGCTTGCCCTGAAGCCTGCCCCAAAATGATCCTGTTTGGGGTCTCTGTTCAGGGCTCTTGTTTGGGGTCTCCTGTTCAGGGTCATCACGAACTTGTTACGGAATCTGGGATTTTGAACATTGGGGTTGCTTGTAGCGCGTTTGCAAATTAAAGAACTAGTTGCAAGATTTTGCCTTCTTGCAACCATTATTCTCGGATTATGGCGGACCGTTGACGTGCAAAAGATCCTTTGTCTTACCGGCGTTGAGCGTATTTTATGAAGCGTTACCGGGTCTTTGCAACGGCCAGCGAAAGGCAAGTCTTCACCAGAGGAGTAGAACTGGCATTTACAGGCCAAGACTTGCAGCAAAAAGCTCTTCTGTCTATTCTGCAATAGCCGGATCGGGAAGGTACTCGGGGATCATTTGCTTCACCGTTCTGAACTCTCCGTTCTCAACCTGGATAATCGACACTGATTTATCGGGAATCTTGCTTCCGTCGTTATAGCTTATTATTCCGGAGACACCCTCGAAATCCTCAATTTGCGCCAAGCCTTCAGGGATTTTTGCTGGAGAATCGCTCCCGGCGAGTTCGATTGCC
Source organism: Mesotoga sp. BH458_6_3_2_1 (assembly GCF_003664995.1). Lineage (NCBI taxonomy): Bacteria > Thermotogati > Thermotogota > Thermotogae > Kosmotogales > Kosmotogaceae > Mesotoga > Mesotoga sp. BH458_6_3_2_1. Next base: position 8,523 of record NZ_JFHL01000021.1, read on the forward strand.
TTTGAGACCAATCTGAGGGCATCATATCCCAGCGCTGCGAAGGCATTTTCGGGGATTTTTCCGAACATTGATTCGTAATCCGACACGAATTTCCGGACAGTTCCGTCTGGGGCTTCGAGTGAAACGTGAGTCGCAAAGACGACGCCTTCGGCCGCTTCCCCTCCGATTTCTACAAGGAGCGATGTATCGAAGCCGTCCTCTCCGAAAATTGGAATTGTAACCCCGCTCTCCCGAAGCTGTTTGGCGATCAAACCGCAGTTGTCAGGAACGGCGCCGACGTAAACGAAGTCAACCTCGCCCCTGTCCTGATATCCCTTCAGACGGACGGCCATTGAGGAGAAATCCTTCATACTTACCTCAAAGTAGTCTTCAAAAACTGTCTCTCCTCCGTAATGCTCAAGTGCATCTATGAAATACTCAGTTACAGCAACACTGAAATCCACCGCCGTGTCGATCCAGACGGCGCCTCTCTTCAGTCCAAGCTCTCTCACAACATATTCTGCAATCGCCGAAGCCTGGGCATTGTCTCCGAAGCAGGCCAGCCAGGCCCCGAAACGCTCCGGAATCCTGGGATGTGTCGCTCCGGGCGTAACGAAAGGGACTCCATATTCTCGGGCAACAGTAGCCGCAATATTAACCCAGTGAGTATCGCAATAGCCTATCAAAACGGATACCTTCTTATCCTCTATGAGCCTAACTACCGCTCTTCTCGTTTCTTCTTCATCGGCCATGGTGTCGACAATCTCCAGATGAATCTCGCGCCCCAGAACACCCCCAGCCTCGTTTATCTGGGATGCAGCCAGTTTAACTCCATTTGTGCAGGGAGTGTCTATCGAGGCCCAGTGGCCGGTAAGATTCATCACTACGCCTATCTTTATAGGTTCCTGCGCCGAGGCAGCTGTTAAGAGAATAACGACAAATAGTGAAACGGCTATTATCAGATGTCTTTTCATGAGTTCAATCCCCCCTTTGCAGCAATTCTACAGTACCCGGCAAGTATTATTGAAAAGAAGTATACTACCATTTCCTATAGGAGTACTCTACTAATGCGCATCTGAACATCGTCGACACGACTCAATTCATTGTCTTCAAGAATTATCCAGGAATCTTTTCTACGAGACGAGTCTTCTCAATGCAAGGGCTGTTCACACCTTAAAAGAGTTACGGAATCTTCTTACACCGTTATCCCGAAGTTGTTTCGGGATCTGGGCTTTTGAAGACTGTGGCCGGTGGTTGGAAAGAACAATGGATCAGTTCCAAGTTGCAAGTTGTGAGTTGTAAGAATAAATGACGAGGTTCGGGGTTGGTAGTTGCGGATTAGAAAGAGCGAGTGAAACGGGATCGCCGTTGAATGGTTCTCCGTTCCCCGAGGAGAATTTGTCATTCGTTCAAAAGCGAAAAATTCGTTCTTAATTCTTGGTTAGAGCGATGAAGCAAGAGCATCCAGATTCCGACCAAAAGCTTTGTCGGAATGACAGCATTTGACGTTTCTTCGCTTTACGACCTGCATCTTGGAACAGGTGAGTAGCCCAGGGGGATTTCACCCCCAGGCTCTCTCAGAACCGGACTTGAATCTCTCGATTCATCCGGCTCCCATTATCCAGCCATATAGAATATCCCCATTGTCCAGTGTACAAATAGATGAGGCTCCCTGCGAGCAAGAGCTTCTAGCCATTTACTCGCTTTTGTGTGACCTCTCCTTTTCTTGTACTTGTTTCTTACCCACTGAACTAAGGCTTTGTTTAGCCGACTCAGTACTGTATACATACTCCTCAAATTTGCGAAAGTGTCCATAGTAGTTTATCCACCCTCTTATTACCGGGTTGATTCTTTCTGAGAGTTCTTCAATACTCAGGTATGACTTGGTTTGAAGTCTCATTCTCCGGATCTTCTGTCTCATCGCCTTCTTTGCCTGTTCACTCACTGCAGGGGTGAAGCTGTAGAAGATTCTCCCGTTTCTGTCTTTGCAGCTACGGACTCTGAAGGTGTATCCTAGAAAGTCAAAGCTTGTATTTGGATACTCGTCCTTCCTTTTATCGTCTTTGCAGTAGACAATACGGGTCTTCTCTGGATGAAGCTCTAGTTTGCATTCTTCCAGTCTTTCTTTGAGACTTTCAAGAAAAAGCCGGGCTTCCTCCAGAGTTCTACAGTGTATCACTCCATCATCTGCGTATCTGGCAAAGGGCTTATCCGGATGAGTTCTCTCCATCCACTTGTCGAAGGCGTAATGCATGAAGAGGTTAGCCAGTACAGGGCTTATTACTCCTCCCTGTGGCGTTCCCTTGCTCCTCTCTTCGACTCTTCCATTCGCTTGCATAAAGGGTGCTTTCAGCCATCTCTCTATGTAGAGTATTAGCCATGGAATCTTCACATGTTTCTTGACTGCCCTCATTAGTAGTTCATGGTCTATGTTGTCGAACAGTCCTTTAATGTCGAATTCCAGTACCCAGTCATACTGCCAGCATCTCTGCCTCGTTACTTCAAGGGCATCTACCGCTGACTTTCCCTCCCTGTATCCGTAGGAGTCCTTATGGAAGTGTGGATCTACCAGGGGATTTAGATAGATTTTGGCTACCATCTGGGCTACTCTGTCCCCCACTGTGGGGATTCCCAGTACTCTCTTGCCTCCACTCTTCTTTTCTATCTCTATAGCTTTTACTGGAGGTGGAAAGTAACTGCCTGAGGACATTCGATTCCAAATCTTGTAGAGATTGTTGTCCAGATCGGCTTCGAACTCTTTCAGGCTTACCTCGTCTATTCCTTCTGCCCCTCTGTTCTCTTTCACTTTCTTGAATGCTTCCAGTACTACTTTCTTGGGGATTTCATACGACCTCATTTTGTCTGTTAGCACTTCCCTTCCCTCTGTTCACAGTTCCTCCCTTTCGGTTGTCTGCACAGAGTTGGTTGACTAACCTACAAAACTGGATAACACAGTCCCTTCGCTCCACTCCCATTACAGGAGTTTCTCCACTACTACGGACTGTTCCGCCCCTGAATCTGGCATCGGTACTTTCACCCTCGTGGGTCTTCCACTTGCGGCTTTTCCCTTAACATCCAGATCCAGGTTCCCAAGTTCCTAATCGAAGCCTGTACCAGGGTCACGCCACCTATATGCCGGTCACCATCTGGACAGTAAGCAGGTTTCCTCCAGACTTATCCCGGGATAGTTCCACCCCCCGGTTTAGATGACACTAGTAGTTCTTACGACACGTTCACGGTGGTTCACTTGTATTCGTCTCCTCTGGTACTCACCTGACGGGATCACTGTCCCGCCTTTTCCCGTAACGTTCACTACCATGGCTCTTTACCACAGCAGCTTACGGTGGTTTGAAGCCTCCACCTGCATGGCGGCTTCGAGGGGCCCTCCCTCATCTTCGATTAAGCATGGCTAGAAGTTCCCTTCTTCGCCTTCTTGGCACACCACAACTTGCAACTGCCCTTCATGAAGGACCAAGGACGGTTTTTCACAGCGATCAGCCATCAGCTTTTCCTACAAGTGTCCAGCGGTTCTTAGGAGCTAGATTCTGAATCAAGTTCAGAATGACGGGTTGTTGTGTTTTTAAGAATTACAGGACGCTGTCATGGAATGTGATGTTTTCCGAATAACCTAAGTCCGTCATCCCGGACTTGATCCGGGATCTGGGCTTTAAAACAATTACAAGAAATGAACTTATAAGTTGAAGGAAGACAGTCATTTTCGGTGGGCAGCCTCTGCCCTTGTCAGAGCCAGTAACACTTCGTGATGCCAGCGCCACTTCGCAGGAATGAAAACAGCTGACCGCTGGACGTTTTGAAGATACTCTGTATTCTTAGTTCCAAAGCTGGACGATCGCTGCTACCCGTTTGACCATAAAGTTCTTTAGCGGAATTTCCTGCTTCTGAACAAAGGTCTTGTCTAGACTATCTAATTTAGAACGATACTAAATACGAAGGAGAGAAGATTTTGAAGATACCGATTCTGATTCTTATAGGAATTATCGCAGTGGTTATTATTGTGTTTGGAGTCACAAACGGCATGAATGATGCACCTTTAGACGTGGTGACCGTGAGGGAATACCAGGGCGTCAAGCTGGACGACCTGAGCGCCTTCAGAGAGAACTCGATAAAGGGTGTGCAGTACGTAAACATCGAAGAATACGCCTTGAAGATTGGCGGTCTTGCAGAAACCCCTTATTTCATGAACTACTCGGAATTGCAGGAGCTTCAGCATGTAGAAAAGCTAGTAACACTGCATTGTGTGGAGGGGTGGACGGCGAAGATGCTCTGGGAAGGGATTCCGCTAATGGATTTGATCGAAAAGGCCGACCCGGATGATAGAGTGACAAATGTGATATTCAAGTCTACCGACAGCTACACAACAAGCCTGACCCTCGACTACATTCGGGAAAGGAATATCATACTGGCCGACAAACTGAACGGCATCGAACTGCCGCCGGCTCAGGGCTTTCCCTTCATTGTGGTCGCCGAAGACAAATGGGGCTACAAGTGGGCGCGCTGGGTCGAGGAGATCGAACTGTCAGACGACGATAAGTATAGAGGTTACTGGGAAGAATTCGGATACAGCAAAGACGGAAGCCTGGACAAACCGATGTTCGACAGGTAGAACGGGAATTGACCTTAAGGCGGTCTATCGTGTTGTACGCTGACTGAATACAGCAGAAGACCCGGAAGAGTGATATTACATTCCCCGCGAGTCTGTGCTCTGAGAAGAAGGATGCGTTCTTTGAGACAGGATTCTCGGGGATTTTTCGCCAGGAAATGAAGTTCAATCAGACAAGAACTTCAGCAAATCGCCAATTTAAGAAGCATTGCAGGTTGGAGATCGAACTCACGCCGCATCTTTTAGAAACGACACATGCGATTTTTTGTGAATCGTCTTCATTTTTCACTCACCTTCGGGAATCTTCCACATAAAGCAACCTCTTAACCAAAACAGATCTCACATTGACCGCTCTAAAGAAAAAAGCGCAGCCATCGTGATATTCACTCCAGCGCGCTTCATTGCAAATCACCCATATACGAAATGGAAAAAAGTCAACACAAATCAACTCGATTACCTATTCCTTAAGATTATTATACAAAAATGACCACCAGAATCAAAACAGGCAAGTTTTTCCGGAAAATAAAGGCCTGAACTTCCTAGAATGAGTCGTTTATGCGGCTTATTCTTCGTCCCGCTTTATCCTTCCGCCGCCCCTTCTTCTCATTATTGTGGGCGGTTCTTCCGTTTCCGGCTTAGTCGGGGGCTCTACGGAGCTGACTGGTCTCTGTGCGACCCGTCTTACGTAAGTATCCTTGTCCTCTTTATCATCGAATTTGAGGACGCCTTCGGCCTCCTTCTTCTTACGGAGCTCCCGCAGCGCTTTGCCCTTGTTTATTTCAGTCTGCCTTCCGCGAAGCTCTTCAAGTTTAGACATCACCTTATAGATATAGTCATTTTCCGAGTATTTCAGCTCGATATTTGTTAGATCCCATTCTTCCTCGAATTTCTTTTTGGCCTTTTCTACTTCCTCCATGTACTCTTTCTGGAATTCTTCGAAGTGCTTGATTTCGTCGGCGATCGCTTCCAGCTCGATGTCTTCCTCTTCAATCTCAACGGCATCTAGTCTCTCTTCGGTTTCTTTCATTCTTTCCTGGAGATCGGCATATCTTCTTTGATCGAACTGGCTCAACTTGCTTAGCAGCTGAGATACATCTCTTTCTGACGTCCTTGCCCAACCGGGCCTCCTCAGCTTCTCGCTGTCGTTCTGAGGTATGAGTCTTTCCATATCGTTCTCGATTCTTTCCAGCTGATCGAGCAACGGCTTCTTCCTGTACTCAAACATCGTAAGCCTGTTTCTGGTGAACGATTTGTAATTAAGGTCCATAGATCTGTTTCTCATAGCTCTGCTCATCCTCCTCCACTAAGGGATTCTCTATTTTGATTTTCAAAACGGTGGCAGAAATTACCTGCTCAAATCTGAAAGATCCAATTTGTCATCGTTAGAATGATTATATACATTTAACAAGTTGTTCCGTTCTTCTGGAGAGTCTTGTCGAGATGCTTCCGAAAGCGGAATGCTAATGAAACTCTGCTCGAGACGGATAAGTTCTTGTAGGCATGATTTTCTGGGCGGAAGGATCTTGAACAAAGCACTTCTGAAGAATTAGATTTTGATTGCAAGAAAAAGGGCCCATATAGGGCCCTATCTAGATCTTTGGGGGATGGGGTTATCTTGTCTTTCCGAAGCCTTTACCGCGTCCGGGACCTTTTTCGCCAGAGGCGCCGTATCTGTATCCTGTTCCGTCCTGTGCGCTCTTGTTTTCCATAAGTCTTTCGCCGCCGTTCGGGCAGTTGTCGTTAATGCCGTCTTCGTTTGCGTCCACAAAGTTCTCACAGGTTGTGGGATCCTGAACTCTCTGCATTGCTCTTGTTGCCTCTTCATTACCAGCCTGTGCTCTTCTATTCATGTAAACCTTTTCACCGTCTACGGGGCAGTTATCGTTGATTCCGTCTCCGTCTTCATCCACGAAGGTCTCACATGCCGCCACATCCTGAACTCTCTTCATTTGCCTTGAACCATAACCAACAGCCAAAGTCATTCCGCCGATCAAAAGAACCGCTATCGTAATCAGTACTACTTTCTTCATCTTCTATCACCTCCATCTGATTTTAGGTACATTCCCAGTCTAAGGTCCATTTCTTAGAGACTCCTTAGTAAATCCTTAGAGTTTGCTTAGAAAACCGAGGTTAGAGGTCAGTGGTCAGAGGTTCGAAGAGCAAGAGAAACTGGTTTACCGTTTAGCGGTTCTCCGTTCGCCGGGGAGAGCTGTGAAGCAGTAGTATCAAGATTCCGACCAGGTGCTTTGTCGGAATGACGGAATTTGACGTTCTTTTCCTAGGAACTTCAGCTTGCAACTTGGAACAGACAACTTGCAACTTCCTTCATGAATGACAAAGGAGGGCTCTCTGTAGCGACCAGCGTGTTCTAGAGAGCGATTCTTAATCAAGTTCAGATGATAGTATGTGACGTTCTTGGAAAGTCCACATTTATTCCTTTCTGCCGAAGCCGAGCATGAATCCCCGATGCTTCTGTTAGTTTTTCGACTTCGTTATTGAGAAAACAGCATTTTGCTATAATCTAGTGGAGTCGAGGAGGTGTCAATATGGCCGATAATGATCTTAATCTATTACTGGATCAGATTGTTCAGCTGGCGTCTCCCTTAAGAGTACTGCTGTTTGGCTCGCGCGCCAAGGGCGAGGGTTCAGTCACGAGCGATTATGATCTCCTGGTTATTGTGAAGGATGGGGAAGGCCGCAGGAGAACGGCACAGATGCTGTACAGAGAAATCAAAGGTGTTAAAACTCCTTTCGACCTCATTGTAGCTACCGAGAGCGATATCGCGGATTACGCAGACAATCCCTTCATGGTTTTCAATAGTGCCCTGAAGGAAAGAATAGAGCTATATGCATCTTGACGAAGTGAATCGTGGTATTTCGAAAACGTGGCTCAGTTACCCTGAAAGTGACCTTTCTTTGGCTTCCACAAAACCGGAAGGTGCGATTCTACCGGGTACCCTGTGTTTTCTCGCACAACAGGCTTGTGAGAAGTCTCTCAAGGCACTGCTGATTTAGTGCGGAATTCAGTTTCCGAGAACCCAGAATATCAACGTTCTCATTCAGCATATACCCGACAGCATACAAATTCCGGAAGAAGTGTTTGAAGCGGCTAAGCTTACAGGCTATGCTGTCTCTTCTCGATATCCCGGAATCGTTGAACCTATTACCGAATCTGAATACAAAATGGCTCTCGAATCAGCCAAGTTCGTTTTCGAATGGGTTTCTGATTCGATTATGAGTTCAGAGTAGTGATCGAGGCCAGATCCGGGATCAAGTTCGGGATAACCCTGAACAGAGACCCCAAACAGGAGCCCTAAACAGAGACCCCAAACAAGAGCATTTTGGGGCAGGCTTCAGGGCAGGTTCCGTGTAATGACAACGAATGCTTGTTCCGAAAGCGTAATAATTCGTCATGCTGAACTTGTTTCAGCATCTCGATCCTGAGAGCCTCTGAGCGCTGCGAGAAGCTGTTCACCGTTGACCGTCCCAGATCATGAATCCGTTCACCTATAAGATCAAAGATTAGATCCTGATCAAGATCACATTAGGATGGCAAATTGAGTTGGTTCAAACAAGTTGATATTCTTCCGCGGGGTGATTGCTGTCTTCTCTTCCTTTAGCTCCAACCAACCACCAACCACGGCTCTTAGAACAGTTCTCAGTTCCAATTTGCAAGTGCGAGAATTGCCCTAAGATAATTCTTACAGACTCTAGAATTAGAATGCCTTGTGATTTGTGACTTCTTATTCGCTGTTTCCTTCCTTTTCCAAAGATAGAGTACTGGAATTTCCGAAAGGCATTAACTGTCGATCGAAAACGCTCATATAGAAAGTTTAAAGGGACCGGCTTTCTTCGGCCCCCCTCAAGATTCAAGGTTCAGAAAACTGCTCCCTGTTATGAAATCTCTGCAATAAAGATCTCATCTTCATCTAGTGCTGGTTTCCCTAAGCCGGGGCCATTCCCATTGAAGGAATTGTCTGGTGCTCCATAGCCCGCATCGTCATCAGGGCCATCGGACACACCGTCGCCAGGACCGCTACCGTTGATTGAAAGCACGATTCCAAAAGCTAGTAATAGGAAAACCACAATTGCGATAATTCGTTTCACTTTCATCCACCCGTTGTATTCAAATGATTAGATTTTATTACTTGCCTCATTAAGGAGTTATTAAAGACCTACATATTCAAATTGCCTGCCAGTTCTCTCCAACCAGAGCTTTCCGTAAGATGAGGCGGACTTTTAATCTATTCGCTCGAATCTGAAGCAAGAATCTTAATGGCAGCGTTAGGTTAGTCGTACCAATTTGACTGCATTCCTTGATTCAATTCGAAGCGCTTGGAGGCATACCAACCATAGAAAAGGCCGCCGCTTACCTGGTAGTAAAATAGCGGCGGCTGGACTAGGGGTAAACAGGGGTACTAGTGTGGTACTCTCAATCGGATACGGGCTTTCCAACTCTAAAGATATTCTTGAAAGCGTTCTGGATCTTCATGACCAATCTGTTCATTAAGCGGACAAGCAAAGGCTCTGAACTTTCCGTTTCTGCCTCCAGGTTTTCCAGCAGCAATGTCGTGCTGCCTCCAGAGTCAACTTTACCAGCGCCGGGACCTTCTCCCTTTCCTATTCCCGGAGAACCAAATCCTGCCCCGGGCTCCTGCCTGTCGGGGATGCCATCACCGGGACCCTTGCCATTATTTGCCAGGGTCAAGCCAAATATCATTGAAACGAACAGTAGAATCAACATAGCCTTTCTCATAGTGGTTAACCCCCTTCTTGTACATTTAGATATTAGAATATTCGCGATTAAAGAGAGATTAATAAAGAAAGGTCTTTTGGAAAGCCGGATATGCAGAATCATTTGAGGAGAACTCGTCTGATACAATCAGGGATGACATGAACAAAAGGAGGCACTGATCTTGAAATGTGAAGTCGACAGAAATCTTGAGAATTGCAATTGCACCTATCCGGGCTGTCCAAGAAAAGGAAAGTGCTGCGAGTGCATCGCTTATCACCGTAGAAACGGAGAACTCCCGGCCTGCTACTTCACTGAAGAACAGGAGAAGACCTGGGACAGAAGCGTTGAGTACTTTGTAAAGGTCAATAGCAAGAGATAGCATTCAGATATGTTGAAATCTCCAACAAGTGGAATGGATATCCTCTTCCAAATGAGATATAGCAATAGATGATAAAATGGAATGATTATAAATTGTCTAATCTCGATTCGGGATCGAGATTCTTCTGGAGGAAGAGTTGAATCAGAAGTTCTATAAGCGCTTCTTTACGATAAAGGAGTCTTACCAGATTCTCTTCGATGCGATGAGAACAATGAAACACATGAGCCGTGCAAAGAGAAAAGAAGAACTTAGCACCGAGTTGATAGAAAAGGTCATGCTTACCGTAACCGAAATAAACGGGTGCGAGGTCTGTTCGGTCTTCCACAACAAGGTCGCCGAGAAAGAGGGAATGAAGGAAGAAGAGATTCAGATGCTCTTTGTGGCTGACGTTGAAGAGATCCCGCAGGAGGATGCTCCCGCCATCCTATTCTCGCGAGAATATGCAAACTCTTCGGGAAACCCTTCCGAGGATTCATGGAGTTCTCTTAAGACCTTCTATGGGGAATCGAAAGCCAAGGGAATACTCGGTGCCGTTAGGACAATCATGATGGGAAATACCTTCGGAATAGTGTGGGGCGCACTGGTAAACCGTCTTAAGGGAAAGCAAGTTGAGGGAAGCAGCCTATGGTATGAAATCAGCATGCTCGTCTCTTTCATCTTCTTCATCCCCGTGGCGATCGTCCATGCCTTGCTCGCAAGTCTTTTCAAGAAGCCCATAATTGCCTTCCAGACGCAGGAAGCTGCTGTTTAGACCGTGGTTGCGGGTAGGTGGTAGCAGGTAGGAAGATCAAAGGATCAGTGGTAAGTTGCAAGCATAAATTACGAGGTTCGGGGTTGGTGGTTGCGGGTTGGTAAGAGCGAGTGAAACAGGATCACCGTTGAATGGTTCTCCGTTCGCCGAATAAAAAACTAGTTCTTCGTTCTTGGTTAGAACCATGAAGCAGTAGCATCAAGATTCCGACCAGGAGCTTTGTCGGAATGACGGCATTTTACGTTTCTTCACTCCAGCGCTTTCAACTTGCTACTGCTCTTCATTAAAGACTAAGGACGGCTTTTAATGCTCTTGATCTTAAATCCCCGCTTGAGCGGGGGGGACCGCTTGCGGTGGGGAGTGTGCTCCTTGAACAACGTTTAGAATAGGTTGGCCTGTTCGAAATTGAACGACAAATTCACTCTTCACGTTGTTTGGTCTGTGATCCATAGGCATACTAATAGAAGCAACCTGGAATGAACATCGAACAACCCTCTCAGGGGACTATGTCAGGGCAGCAACTCTTCGAAACGTTGGAGACTCACACCTTCCTCCACTACGTGGCCCTCCTCCCTCAAGGGAGGACTTAAGATCAGGATCATCGGGAGCCAAACACAGCATTCGCGCGAGAACCAGCGCATTAATGAAATTTAACTACCTAACTCATGGTTAATGATGAGCTCCCTCAAGGGAGGATAAAAATCCTTATTCAGAAGGTCAAACAGTTTCTAAAGGATCGTCCCTTGATCCGGGGCATGGACTGTTTTTCACTGCGTGAAGCATTTTCTTTCAAACAAACAGCAGTCGTTTCGCCCGACATAGTGGGAGCTGGCCTGTGAAAGCAGACTGGCTTCTGAATGACTCCCGCGGAAGCGACATCACTTACGCTCTTGGCCTTCTCGGAGGAGAACCGTTGACGGTGGACCCGAGAAGGCTTCCTGTCGAAGGCGGCATCGCGTCTGACTATAGTAACATCACTTCCTCGCACCAGCGAGCCTCACTTCCGGCGATCTCTTCGCCCCATCTATCTTTCAGTCAACAGATCCAACCAGAGGAATTCGATCGGAACTAACAATGTTAGAATTTGGTGTAATACCACGAGGAGGTGTTGACAGTGAAAAAGGCTAAATTCCTTGTTCTGGTTGTTCTCCTTCTTTCAATCCTTTCGTTCTCAACGACCATCAAGATGTATCTAGTAACCGATTATCACTCTCACGCAATTCCCTTCTATTCTGAGGGGCAACGCGGGTTCGGGGGAATCGCCAAGATAATTGCTTTTCTGAAAGACAAAACCGGCGATGAAGACACTCTCGTTTTTGGCGGCGGAGACATGATAAACCTCGGGACCCCGGCGTGGTCCGACAAGTTCCACGCCATAGAGATGCCCTGGTTCAACAACATCTTCGATGCCATGGCTTACGGCAATCACGACTCGGAATACGGACCGGCAGATTTTCAGGAAGTCTGGAAAGATGTCACTTATCCGATTCTTGGCGCCAACGTTCTCGATGCAGGCGGCGTACCTGTCTTCGAATACTTTGGAAAGAGATACTTGGTCCTAGAAGTTGAAGGCAAGAAAATCGGTGTCTTCGCTCTTGCAGGATCGGATTTCGATAGTCTTGTCAAGCCAGCTGCAAGGCCAGTTGAAGGAGCGACTTTCGGAGATTTTATGATAACTGCGAGTGAGATCGTTGACGAAATGGAGGCAGAGGGAGTCGATCTCATCGTTTTTATAGGACATGCAGAGTACGAGGAGACGCTGAAATTGGCAAGAGAGATCGAAGGCATAGACCTGATTTTCGGTACACACAGCCATCTCAAGATCCCTCTTACAAAGATCGAGGGAACTGAAACATACTTCATTTCGCCTTATCAGTATGGAACATATGCGGCGGAAGTGGTAGTTTACTTCGGAGCCGACGGTCAGAAATCCGTCTCGGGATCGCTAATACCCATGGACGATTCCATGCCAGAGGATCCAGTCATAGCGGATAAGGTAGAAAAACTTCAGTACGAACTGGAAAGCGATCCTGAGTTCGCTCACCTGTTCGAATGGATCGGGGATGTCGAAACGGAACTCTCTGCGGCCAATGTCAACACGGGAGAATCGGTTCTCGGCAATTTCGTGATGGACATCATTAGAGAGAAATCAGGAGCAAACGTAGCCCTTTCTACTTCGAGCAGCTTCAGGGCATCTATTGCACCGGGATCGACTGTTTACGAGGATCTGAAGAACGCCCTTCCTTATGTAAACATAATCTATGTCTATGAGGTGAAGGGAGAAACGCTTGAGAAGATTCTGAACCATTCAGTCAGCCAGAGCGGCACCGGGTTCTTCTCTCAGGTCTCCGGTGTGCGATTCATAATCAGCAACGGAAAGGCAAAGTCGATTGAGGTCCAGGCGGATTTGGAATGCCCGGACAGCTTCGATTTACTGAATCCCGAGGCAACCTATCTGGTAGCTACAACGAATTACCAGGGACTCTTCGCTCCAGGTTACAAGGATCTCTTTGCGGGGCTTCCATACACCGATACCGGACTGGATGTACAGAAGATAGTCAAGGAATATATGCAGAACAACAGCCCGGTAAGCGCCAGACTTGACGGAAGAATTAGGTAATAGATAACCGTAAGTACAAACCCCCACTCAGGTGGGGGTTTTCTCTTGTGCGGGAAATATCGTCTTCCGGACTTCCAACCCGTTTCAGTTTAACTGACTGTCTCCTCCGGCGCAGATTCTCTATCTGCCGCGGCCTTCTTTCTTTTCTGGAGATTTCTGACTCTCCAGAGGAACAGCGATCCGCCGACCGAAACAAGCCCCATTACTACATAAACGGGAATTGCGCCTACCTCGTCCAGCCCCAACCCGATTAGCGGCGAAAAAACTGCAAAGGAGAGACTGGCGGTGAGACTAACTATCGAGATTATCGTCGCCCTGAAGGCATCTTCTATCTGCCTGTTGATATAGAATCTCATGATAGGCTGGTATATAGCTCTGACTATCTGACCAAGCGCCAGAAATGCAAGCGAACCGACGTTCAGAAGAATCAGAGGGATTAGATACGCGCCTCCCATCAGTAATCCAAGGAGTGTCAGCGATTTTCTCGGCCTGACATTTTCGAAGAGCTTCATTAGATACCTTGACGAAAGCGCACAAACGACGTTGAACCCAGCAAAGACAACCCCGTAGAGGGCAATATCCAGCCTGACAAGTTTAAAGTACGGCTCATACAGCCAGAAGCTTGCCCTCAACATCACTCCCATCAGCGCTGAGAAGTACAGGGCCCATCTGACTCTCGGCTTCTTTACGGCATCGCCGAAAGACCTAGCAACGTGAACCAGATACGACTCTCTTGATCTTTCTCCATGGTCAGGCTCTGTGAAGAAGAGGGAATAGCCGCTCGATAGAAACAGCATTCCCAGAGATATCCAGAAGGGAATGTAAGGTGAAACTGAATATAGAAGCCCGCTTGCTATCGATCCAACGGCCTGACCTACGAAGATATTTGACATGGCCTTCGCTTCTATCTTGCTGTATTCCTTCTCTCTTTCCATTCTTGAAAGACTCTCGTAAAGTATCGCCGAGTCCGCCCCTGAGCTGAAAGTCATTCCAAGCCCAAAGAGCAGCTCTGCAAGGACAAAGGCCAGAAAACTTCCGCAGAAAATATACAGAGACAGTCCGAAGGCCATTATTACCGATGAAATCGTGAGGGAGAACTTTCTTGAAACCCTGTCGGCTATCGAACCGGTCGGCACTTCGAAGAGAACAACTGCCACTGCCGAGATCGACTGCAGGAGCATCATCTCCGAATAACTCAGCCCCTTGAAAAGCATATAAGGGACAAGAACCGGACCAATGATGAGCATGTTCTGTGAAAACTTGAAACGGTAGTAAACTGAGATATTTCGATTCATCTTCTCCCTCATGAGATCATCTCCTAAACAAAAAGGGTGGCTCCCCGGCCACCCTCTCTTCGGTATTCTGAGATTTCTACAATTTGTATTTTCTCAGTAGATCATCCAGCGCTTCCCGTAAGAGTGATGACTCGGTTCTGTTCAAAAGGGCAGTTAGTTTTACCAGTCCGTCGAGCTGCGATCTCAAGTAGTAATTGGATTTCATAACCATCTTCGATTCCTTTTCAAGCGGCGCAAAGATTATCTGTGCTCTCCCTGTGACCTTTGCCTTTCTCATTCCCTCCGAAAGGAGGTTCAGCAGTTTCTCGACCGTCGACGCGTTCCTTGGAAACTCTCCTACTGCACCGCTGACGGTAAACCTAACCGTCTTTCCCTTGCATTCAAATGAGAGCTTCGAAATAGTCTGAGTCAAATCCTGCATCTCCATAAACAGAGTCTCAAGGGTGTACTCGCTGCTGTAGACAAAAAACTCGTCTCCAAACCTGACAAACGACAGCTTATCCGGGAGATTCTCCTTCAGCGTCTTGTCGAGAATTTCGAAGACCCTGTCTCCGCAGTCTCTTCCATATTCCTTGTTCAAAAGCGAAAACTTGTCGATATCTATATCTGCAATAGCAAAGGGGCCTTCGTTGGAGAGTTTCTCGAGTTCTTCTTTCCACTGATCAAAAGTCATATGTATCCTCCTATGTATATACTGATATATGTATATGGATATATTATCACCAAGTGTATTTATATCCGATTTCCGGAAGGTTAACTCTTGCAAGACAGACGTGGAAGAATAAATGACGAGGTTCGGGGTTGGTAATTGCGGGTTGGTAAGAGCTAGTGAAACAGGATTACCGTTGAATGGTTCTCCGTTCTCCGAGGAGAATTTGTCATTCGTTCAAAAGCGAAAAATTCGTTCTTAATTCTTGGTTGAGATCAAAAAACACGAGATTCTGAATCAAGTTCAGAATGACAGGTTGTTGTGTTTTTAAGAATTACAGGACGCTGTCGGAATGTGATGTTTTCCGAATAACCTAAGTCCGTCATCCCGGACTTGATCCGGGATCTGGGTTTTTGAAGACCGTGGCCGGGGGGTAGCGGATAGGGGGTTGGAAAGAACAGAAGATCAGTTCCAAGTTGCAAGTTGTGAGTTGCAAGTAAAAAAGCCAAACGAAACGGGTCTCGAAAGATCAAAACAAAACGGTTATCCGTTCGCTGGGGAGAGCCGTGAAGCAATTCATCAAGATTCCGACCAGGAGCTTTGTCGGAATGACGGCACTTGACGTTTTTTTACTTCAGCTCTTACAAACTGCAACTGTTCTTCATGAAAGACCAAGGATGGTTTTTCACAGCGATCAGCCATCAGCTTTTCTTAGCAAGTCTCCAGCGGCTCCAAGATCGACATGCTGACACAACTTAATAACGAATTTGTGGGCTAATTCGGAGGACGGAGAACCGTTGACGGTAGACTTGAGAAGACCTCCTGCCGAAGGGAGCCTTGCGACCATCGATGCTTTCCGACTCAGTGCGCCTTATGTTTTTTCCTTCGTCAGCGGGCTCTCCTCCTCCGCGAAACTGAAAAAATCTATGTCAGTTTGGAGTCTTTTCAATGGTATAATCGCGACAAGTCACATAATTCATCCTACCTTAATCCAACGCAACAATGACAACCGTTCTCCAAAATCACACGTCTTTCAAGGAGGTTTCTTTGAAATGAGAAGATTTCTGGTTTTGATTACTGTCATCTGTGTTGCCTTTTCTGT
Organism: Mesotoga sp. BH458_6_3_2_1; assembly: GCF_003664995.1. Classification (NCBI taxonomy): domain Bacteria; kingdom Thermotogati; phylum Thermotogota; class Thermotogae; order Kosmotogales; family Kosmotogaceae; genus Mesotoga; species Mesotoga sp. BH458_6_3_2_1. The sequence goes on from NZ_JFHL01000021.1 coordinate 24,654, forward strand.
AACCCTTCTCGCTGCAGACTCGTTTACTGTTTACACGACTCTTGAAGAGCTTGCAGCGAAAGAGCTGTTCGACAAGTACGAAGAAGTGACCGGTATAAGGGTTGACTGGGTTAGACTGTCCGGTGGAGAGGCAGAAGCTAGAATGGAAGCTGAGAAGCTGAATCCGCAGGCCTCAATTTGGGTTGGAGGAGTCGGACTGAACCACATCAGCGCAAAGCTGAAGGGTCTCACCACCCCTTATTTCTCTAGAGCCGCTGCAAACACCCCCGAGCAGTACAAGGACCCCGAGGGCTATTGGATAGGTCTTTATCTCGGACCGCTGGCCTTCGCCACTCACAACGGCCGTGCAGCAGAACTCGGACTTGAAGCACCCAAGGGCTGGTTCGACATAATCGATTCTAAGTACGAGGGCCTCGTGAGAGTGGCGAATCCAAATACTTCAGGAACGGCCTACAATCTTATCACTTGCATGATTGCTCTCTTTGGTGGTGACGAGGATCTGGCTTTCCAATATCTTGAGAAACTGGATCAGAACATTGAGATGTACACAAGATCCGGTTCCGCCGGTGGAAAGAGTGTAGCAATAGGAGAAATTCCCTTTGCTATAGGCTATGCTCACGATATGGTCAAGCTCAAGGCCGAAGGGGCAGACATCACAATTACTGTTCCTGAGGAAGGTACAGGCTTCGAAATCGCTTCTATGTCTTTGATCAAGGATGGACCGGATCCTGTCAATGCTAAGAAGTTGTACGATTGGATTCTGACCGAAGAGGCGCAGGCTATTATCGCAAGTTGGTATGTTATACCAGTCTCAAAGATAGCTCCTAAGCATCCCCTTTCTTTCAGCATGGACGAAATCAAGACAGTTAACCAGAATTACGTCTGGGATGCTGAGAACAAAGAAAGACTGCTAGATCGCTGGACCGATGAAATCGGCGGCGGGGTAGAATAATTGGTTGATCGGAGCAGGAGCTAGTCTCCTGCTCTTCTTCATTTATGCTTCACCAATCAAGTTACTCTTGGGGTGTGATCGAATTGTATTCCTGGAGAAAACTCCTATCATTTGCGTTAATTAGTGTCTTGGTCTTTGTGGCCCTTTTCTGGATCTTCGATACGCTGAAGGACTCTTTTTTTAAAGTTGTTAGAGAAAACCAAAGGCAGCTGGTTACTGTTCTTGCCGAATCGGCACCAAGAGAAAGGGAACTGGCCGAGGACTGGATTACAGCAGTAAACAAGGAGTTCAATGAAGCGGAAATAATCTATGTTCACGGAGTGCCCGGCTGGGATGAACTGCAGGTCTTCACCCCGAACGAGCAATTGAGAAGCTTTTATGAATCGAATAGGAGTTCGGAGGACTTCGAAAAGGGGCTTGAAAGCGTCTACTATCTTGAAAACTACTACTCTTCCCTCGAGTATTCATTCGAAGGAAAGAGTATTTCGATGGTGCTCGCACCACTGATAGATGAAACTCGTTATGACATGACGGGATTTCTTGTTTTCCTAATGTCTGCGGAAGCAGGAGAAAATTATGCCAGCCTGCTGAATATATTTATGCTAGGTGCTTTTGCCATTTTTGCCATTATCTATTTCATTTCGAAATTCTTCAGAGATCCTATCATGGGCTACATCATAATGGGACTCTTCCTCATGGTTGGAATCTTCGTAGCCTATCCTCTCTTTGAAGCCGTCAGATTGACTTTCCTTGAAGACGGGAAGTTCTCGATGCAGACCTGGGTTACGATTCTCTCTTCAAGGCAGTATCTTAGCGCGCTATGGGGAAGCGTGAGGTTAGGCACCCTTACGGCTTCCTTCTCGACTATCATAGGATTCATCTTCGCGTTTGTGATAAACAGGACGGCCACTAGGGGGAAGAAGTTCCTTAGCACTATGGGCCTTCTGCCTGTAATCTCTCCTCCTTTTTCCCTGTCACTGTCGCTTATCCTTCTCTTCGGGAGCAACGGCCTAATTACTAAGCAGATACTCGGGCTGAAGGACTTCACCATATACGGACTTGGAGGCCTTACAGCCGTACAGACTATCGGCATGTTTCCGATAGCATTCCTGACTCTATCGGGTGTCCTGCAGGCCATTGACTCGACTCTTGAGGAGGCCTCTCTTGACCTAAATGGGAGCCGTTGGAGAACCTTCTCTAAGGTTACGTTCCCTCTGGCTATTCCAGGAGTCCTGAGCTCCTGGCTGCTAGTATTCACCAACTCGCTGGCCGACTTCGCAAATCCCCTGCTTCTTGCAGGCTCGTACAAGGTCCTTTCGGTGGAAGCATATATTGAGGTAACCGGAAGGAACAGACTTGGTCACGGAGCAGCTCTTTCAATACTGCTGCTGATGCCTACGCTGACGGCCTTCCTGGTTCAGAGATTCTGGGTGAGCAGGAAATCGTATGTAACTGTAACTGGAAAGCCTTCTTCAAGGCTAAGCGACCTCGTTTCAAAACCTGTGAAATTCGGCCTCATTACGTTTATTGTTCTCTTCATAGTATTTATCCTCGGACTGTATGGAACGATAGTGGCTGGCTGCTTCGTAGCCAACTGGGGTATAGATTACTCTTTCACTCTGAAGAACATAACGGAAGCCCTGCAGAGAGGAAGGGATGCAATAGTAGACACTTTCACCCTTTCGGCAGTTGCCACACCATTCGCCGGACTGATAGCTATGATGGCCGCGCTGGTAATCGTTAGGAAGAAGTTTGCAGGGAAGAGAGTTCTTGAGGGGTTAATTCTCGCACCGTTCGCCATACCCGGAACGCTAATCGGCATCTCATATGTGCTGGCCTTCAACAAGCCTCCATTAATCCTCGTTGGGACTGGTGCAATTATCGTAATCAACTACATAATAAGGGAACTGCCCGTCGGCGTCGAAGGAGGTGTGGCTACTCTCAGGCAAATAGATCCAGCAATAGAGGAAGCGGCGCAAGATCTGGGAGCCGATTCTACAACTGTTTTCCGGACTATCGTCTTGCCTCTGATACGTCCCGCCTTCATTTCCGGGATGTCATACACTTTTGTCCGATCAATGACTGCCGTCAGCGCGATCATATTCCTGATATCCGCTCAGTGGTATCACATGACGGTTCTCATATATAACTTCTCAGAATCGATAAGATTCGGACTGGCTAGCGTTCTTTCCACCGTATTGATTATCATCGTCTTCGGCGCGTTCGGACTGATGAGACTTCTTGTGCGAAAGAACCAGTACATGGAAAAGAACGTAACTCTAAACTGATTATTGGTTTGCGAGGTGGTTTGATGTCAAAAACTTCTGTCTCAGTTAGGATCGAAAACGTCACAAAGGTCTTCAAAGATGTCAAAGGGAAGGCAGATGTTATTGCCGTTAACAATGCCAATTTCGAAATAGAACCAGGAGAGTTGGTAACCCTTCTCGGGCCATCGGGCTGTGGAAAGACCACTACCCTGAGAATGATCGGGGGATTCGAACTTCCCACGAATGGAAAGATCTATCTGGGCAATGAAGACATAACCTATCTGCCGCCCAATAAAAGGGATACTGCAACCGTCTTTCAGAGTTACGGGCTTTTTCCTCACATGAATGTTTTCGACAATGTGGCGTACGGCCTCAAGCTGCGAAAGCTCCCCTCAAAGCAGATAAAGGACAAGGTAATGAACACACTGGACCTTGTCGGTTTGAAGGATCTTGCCCAGAGAGCTCCCTCTAAACTGTCCGGCGGCCAGCAGCAGCGTGTCGCACTTGCGAGAAGCCTGATTGTGGAGCCTTCCGTGCTACTTCTAGATGAGCCTCTTTCAAATCTGGACGCCCTGTTGAGGGAACAGATGCGAGTAGAAATAAAACGCATCCAGAAGACCCTTGGAATAACCACGATATACGTGACACACGACAGGGTAGAGGCCATGAGTCTCTCTGACAGGATAATCGTGATGAAGAACGGCTTCATAAGGCAGATCGGCTCACCGAACGTGATCTATGAGGATCCAAACTCAAAGTTCGTTGCGGGGTTTGTTGGAAAAGTCGCTTTTTTACCGGTAGAAGTTCTAGAGATAGGCGAAACATGCAAAGTGAAGTTTGAAGAGAACACTGTGGAGGTTCGCAAGTTCTCTCCTGAGATGTCACCTGGAGATAGCGCCGTCATTATGGCAAGGCCGGAATCTCTTAAACTCGTCGATCCCGGTGAAGGGATGATAGAGGGCCAGGTCGCGACAAACATATACCTCGGAGGAAGCCTAGAATCCTTTGTTACGACCGATCATGGAGAGATTCTCGTTCAGATCGATAACCCCGCCGAAAAAAAAGTTTACGCCGAAGGAGAAAAGGTGTCCATTGCGATCATTCCACATCTGGCGAAAGTCTTGCCGGATAAAGATGAATAACAGTTGTTTAATCATGTAAACCCTTGAAAGGTAGGCATTGCAAACGAGGTTCGGGGTTGGTGGTTGCGGGTTGGTAAGAGCAAGTGAAACAGGATCGCCGTTGAGTGGTTCTCCGTTCTCCGAATAAGAACCTGTTCTTCTTTCCAGAGCGAGGATCAGATCTTTGTTCTTGGTTAAGTCAAAAAACACGAGATTCTGAATCAAGTTCAGAATGACGGGTTGTTATATTCTTAAGAATTAGGAAACGCTGTCACAGGATGTGATGTTTTGCGAATAATCTAAGTCCGTCATCCCGGACTTGATTTGGGATCTGGGTTTTTGAAAACCGTGGCCGAGGTTAGCGGGTTGCGCATCTGAAAGACCAGAATGAAAACGTATCACCGTTGAATGGTTCTTAGAAGAAAACTGTTCTTAGTTCCAGAGAGAGATCAGTTCTTCGCGCATGATCAAAATCGTGAAGCAGCAGCATCACGATTCCGACTAGTTTTGTCGGAATGACGGCATTTGACGTTTCTTCACTTTACGACCTGCATCTCGGAACAAGCAACTAGTAACTGCCCTTCATCAAGGACGGTTCTTCACATCGTTTAACGTCTCTCGGCAAGTGTCAAGCGCTCTCAAGACCAAGATTCTGAATCAAGTTCAGAATGACGGGATGTGCTTGACCAGAAACGAAGAACCTGGACGCGTAGCGTCGGAACGAAGAACTGCTCTTTTTGGAGACGGCTCTTCACAGCGGTCAGCGGCTCTTCTCCAGCGCAGCGGAACTGGCCGCGCGAAGTGCGATGGTCCTGATGTTCTGCATCAATTGTGTTTTTTGGTTGTTCTTGCCACTGCTTGCAGTGACTGGCCTCAGCTTGAAGCTGAGACTGGCACCACGAAGTGGTACTGGCGAAGGCGAAGCCTTCACTGGCGGCGATGATTCTCGCCTTTTGACTGGCCTGCGAAGCAGACTGGCTGTTCTTACCTCACATCGCCTTGACTGAGTTAAACTTACAAAGTAAAATGAATTCAGCAACTCTATATGCCGTCTTTGGAGGCGATTTTGATGTTGGTTTTGGCTCATAGGGGTATGGGGAAGGGCAGATACGAGAATACGTTGAAGTCTTTTGAGGAGGGTCTGTCCTACGGCGCACATGGTATTGAGCTCGACGTAAGGCTTACGAAGGACGGCGCGGTGATCTTGAATCACGATCCCGATCTCAAGAGAACTATGGGATTAGATGTCAATCTATCTGAAACCTCACTCACCGAACTGGACAAGATGGGCCTGATTGGATTTGATTCTCTAACTACTCTCGAAACGGTTTACAAAGAGCTTCCCGAAGAGACATTTATTAATGTTGAAATCAAGGCCGTTGAAGCCGTCCCGCAAGTAATAAAGATTATCAAAAGGTTTGACGCAGTCGAGAGAACCATGTTCTCCTCTTTTCATCATGATTGTCTGATTGCATTCACTCAGGAGTTCTTCGGTAAACCAATGATTGCACCTATAATAGATAAGGAAATCCGTCAAGTCGGTGGCGAAGAGTATCTAACGGGTGTCATCAAGGAGTACAAGCCCTACTCAGTAAATCTCAATAAAGATCTCTTCGAGTACTTGGGACTGGAAAAGGGCCTCTCCATTTTGCGTAAGGTGCGTGAAGGCGGAACCAGAATCTCTCTCTGGACGCTGAACGATCCGAATTTGCTCCTCAAGGTTAGGGAAGTCTGCGACTTCCTGATTACCGACTGTTCTGATAAGATGATGGAGGTACTATGAAGCAAACTACGCGCAAAAGCCTTATTGTCACCTTTCTAATCTTAATTTCACTAATGATGCTTCTTGTATCCTCTTGCGGAGAGAAGACAGTCCAGCCCGAAGAGCAAATCACGCTTTCTGGGGAAGAGATTCTTGCTCTTTCGGGAATTGAAGAGAGTGAGATCAATTTCAGCAAGGTCAAGCTAGACGTTTCAGGAAAACCTCAGCTTACAATTGCAGTCTACGACGGGGAAGGGAGAGAGATCTTCTCAAAGGACTTCCCTCAAAGTGAAGTTAAGGGAGGCCACGTTACGATTGCTGTGATCAAATCAGAGGTAATCGATGCCCTGCGATTTCTATATGGCATAACCGACTCAAAGGGAAGCTTCTCCCCAATAGTTCAGGACTTGCCGTACTTCCAGTATCAAAATGTTATTGTCAACAACGCCGATATTACAAGAATATCCTCAAAGGGAGAGTTTAGATTGTCTAGCGTAACCTTCGGTCAAGAAAGGCAGGAGATTTTTCTTAGAGTGAAGTAGATTCGATGCACCGGGAGGGATTGACTTGAAAAGGCTTTTAGTGGTGGTGATTCTTATGGCTTCTTTAATGGCATTCGGAGCAAGTTTGCCCAAAGAAAGGATTCAAAATGCCCTAAGTATTCTTCAAGAGCTTTCAGAAACGGAAGACAGTGGATCCTTTGCTGAGTTGATGGGCAAGTCCAACGGAATAGTTATTTACCCTGAGATGGTGAAAGCCGCGCTTGGATTCGGCGGGCAGTTCGGAGAAGGTTTTATGCTTAAGAGAGGAGAAGATGGCCGCTGGTATGGGCCGTTATTCCTTAAGCTATACGGCATAAGCTACGGATTTCAGGCCGGTGTTCAGAAGAGCGGTCTGGTGCTTGTCATTATGAACGAGAAGGGCATTGAAGGTTTTCTAAGCAACAACGTCACCCTTGGCGGAAGCGCCTCGATTTCAGCCGGGCCCACGGGCAAGACTCTTTCTGCCGATACCGATTACAAACTTGAAGCTGCCATCTACTCTTATTCGGTCAGCAACGGCATCTTCGCCGGTGTCTCACTGGGCGGTTCGATTGTTCGCCAAGACACCGAAACGAACAGGGAATACTATGGATTGTCGCTTACTCCCACCGAGATTATTGAGAGGGAAGCCAGCGGAGTGGAAATCGAAGAGCTCATTGGGTTTCTCAATTCATTGATTGGCCCCAAAGAATAGCCTGGCGCTTTTGCAGTAAGAAACTGCAATATTCCGAAAAGCAAATCGGCTCTTAACTTCGAAACTCCGATTTGAGAGCTTCTGTTCTTTCGGTATCCAGCCTTCCCGTACTATAATGGCTTCAAGGCAGCTCCTTCTTGGCTAGAAAGGGTAGGTGAGGGTTCTGAGACTTCTCTTGGTTTTGTTCATTGCTCTTGTATCCGCTGGCCTCGCTGTGAATATTGAAACAATCGAGAGCCTCAAGAATGGCTGTTGTAGTACCAATTCGAGGGGCTTTGAGATGGAAGACGGTTATGTTGCAACCGTTACTGCAATTCCCTATGAAGCCATTTCGGAACTGGGTATTCCAATCGATGATCTAGTAGGCCTCCTGTTTTTTGAGCTACCGGAGAACTCTCTGGAGGTATCGTTTCTGAGCGTTACTGTAACAGGGAAATGCAAGCGGGGCGAGCCTGTGGACGGGGTCTGGGCAGATCTATACATAATTGGGGAAGGGTTTCTTGTCCAAACTGCAAGGTATGATCCATTTATTCTGATTGATTCAAATAGACTAGTAGTTGCTCTCTCGATTTACCTCGATACGTCAATTTACTATTCAGTTGTTCTGAATGGAAGTGGAACAACCATCAAATGGGAGTTCAACAATGTCATGTGACGAGACAATGCAGTTCGATTCAGAAAAAGGGGGCGGAGGTCTGCGATGAGAAAGCTTAGCAGAAAGATCTCTCTTCAGTTTCTGCTTTTCGTTCTGGCGGTATTGACTGTACTCGTCACACTACTTTCGATAACATTTGTTCGCACTGCCACAGATGAATACAAGAGCTATCTCAGCTCGAAGAAGCAATCTGTCTTTCAGTGGTTCATCGATCTGCGCAGAGACATGAAGCTCTTTGTTGACGGGTACGCTCTAGAAGGCGTGTTAAACAACGAATATGACGTTCTCGTCCGACTTGGGGAAGAAAGAGATATAATCCTAAACAGGTCCGCGCTTTCCGAAGAGGAAATCGATGAGCTTAAAAACTCTGGGAACGGCTTCAGAATGTTTGAAAGACAGCTTGTTTACTTCTCCACAATGATCAGCAACGAATCGCAGTACGTGGTCGGAATAGTCTTCGACAACAATGATATAGAGAGTCTTTCATTTTTTCTAGGACAGGATGGAATCGCTTTTCTTCTTATTGACGATTACTTCGTGATTTCCAGAGAGTTCTCAGACTCCGGCCTTTACGTCAGGACGGTACTTGACGAGGAGAGATGGTCAAGCGAAATACCATTCTCCGTAAGCGAGCCAAGACCAGCCTTTTCAATCTTTTCCTCCGGTTCGCGCTTCTTGGTAGACAAGGTTTCAATCGGCGGCGCAGATATATATGTTCTTCAGTCTGAAGGCCTTCTAGTAATGCTTAGAAACAGACTTCTTCCGATTCTCAGTATCGTTGTGCTGGGTGTATTTGGATTCTCATTCGTACTCTCCTTCTCTCTTAACTCCCATATATCCAAAGCCCTTTCTGAGTTGCTGAAGGGATTTGAATCGATAAAGAAGGGATCCTTTTCACGGGTGAAACTCAATTCCAACGATGAACTCGGAGAGATTGCCTCAGAACTTAACAACACAATGGGGTTCATAGAGAAGACACTGGACAGACTTAAGAACTCCAACGAGTTGCTCAGAAAGGTTTCAAAAGAAGCACAGCAGGCGAGTAAGATGAAATCGGAATTTCTCGCCAACATGTCTCACGAGATGAGGACTCCGATGAATGCTATCCTGGGCTTTGCCGAGCTTTTGATGAACGAGGAGACGAATCTTGAAAAAATGAAGTACTTGAAGACTATTTACAGAAGCGGAGAGCATCTTCTAAGCCTTATCAACGATGTGCTCGATCTCTCCAAAATTGAAGCGGCCCGTTTCGACCTTATGATCTCCCCTTACAGCCCAACGAAACTGGTCAGCGAGTTGACCGAAACATACCTTCCGATGGCATATTCAAAGGGTCTGCATTTTGCAAACAGCATAACCGAAAGAGTTCCGGAATATGTCGACGGTGATGAGTTCAGAATGAGACAGGTTTTAACAAACCTGATTTCAAACGGTCTGAAATTCACCGAGAAGGGATATGTTTCCATACTTCTTGACTATGATGGGAAACACCTGATCTACGCCGTTCAAGATACAGGCTTCGGGGTCTCCAGAGATGAAATTGACAAGATTTTCGAACCCTTTATCCAGGCAGATGGGACAATGTCAAGGAAGTTCGGTGGAACGGGCCTTGGCCTGGCCATAACGAAGAGAATTATTGAATTGATGGGTGGAACCATAAGGTTTGAGAGTAAGGTTGGTGAAGGTTCGAAAGTAACTGTGAGAATACCTTCACAGATCTCAACGGAAATACCTAAGCAGAAGGAAAAGGCAGAGCTCCCTGTATCGGGAAAGGTCATCCTTGCATCGGAAAATGAGGATTTTCTTATTATTATTGGCTCGATGTTAGGAAGAAATGGAGTACGCTTCGAGCCCGTTACAAATCTAGCCAATCTCTCAAGAGCGGTAAGAGAACTAGGCGCATCTCTTGTAATTGTAGACACTCCGAAGAATGCGAGCGAAGCTCTTACTGCTCTTGACGAAATCAGTGAAGCCGCCATAATAGTAATAACAGATGCTTCGAAGGATGAGGTCCAGTTTGGCGACAGGGCAGACGAAATAATTCAGAAGCCGGTGAAGGAAGATGAGCTTCTGAGCAAAGTTGGGAATTATTTCGAACTAAAGCCGAACTCTGCCAGTGACAAGTATAAGATTCTTCTGACTGAAGATAATGAAGCCAACCAGCTGTTGATAAAAGAAGTACTTGAAAAGGCAGGTTATTCCGTCGATCTTGCCGGCAATGGTAAGGAGGCCGTGGAGAAGATAAGGAGAGACAACTACAATCTCGTTCTTATGGATATGCAAATGCCTGTTATGGACGGTTATGAAGCCACAAAGATATTAAGAGAAGAAGGTTACAAGATACCGATTATTGCCTTGACTGCACACACAATGCAGGGAGATGAGGAAAAGACAATCGAGGCCGGGTGTGACGGCTTCCTTGGGAAACCTGTTAAGCAGTATGACCTTCTCGAAGTTGTTCGTTACCACCTTGGTGTTTACGGAAAGAACGTAAATAGAAGAGCAGACAGCTTTTCCAAGCCGGGTGCGGCTAAGCATTCATCGGATAGTATCAGTCTCTTCGCAAAGGACATGGGATTATCTGTGGAAGAGGCAACCGCTATGTTCGCCGAATATGGGAAACACATTGACAAGACAATTGCCAATATCCAGAGCTCCCTCGAGAGAAAGGACATGGCATTCATCTCCAGAGAGGGCCACGGCCTTAAGGGTTCCGGCAGGATGTACGGTGTAGAGGAGATTTCCGAGATAGGTTTCGTGATTGAGACGGCAGCAAAAAACGGCGATGAACAAAACGTCTCTGATAATCTGCTAAGGCTGCGAAAGGTTTATAGGAGATTCTGGGAGTAGGATTTGAGGTTGCATCTATAGCTTCGACCAGGCTTCCTTAAGGATTTCTCTGTCAGTCTTGACTAATCGCATCACTTTTCTGTTGAGAACTCTCGATGGGTGCTCCCATTCCAATTCCGCTGGGTTCTGTGCAAAAGAATCACTATTTCATTTTCCCCACTTCGATACAAGCTTGATTCTCCAACATAAGAGAGAAGCAGGCATTCAAGATATGGTAACATTGAGAATACTACTCAATAATGCAGACGGAACTGACTATTTCGAACATCCGCAACCCAGAAGTGATTCGGTCATTTTCAGTACTGATTCCATTTGAAAGAGAGGGAAAAGCATGGCCACAGTATTCTTTACTGATATGGAGACCACTCCACAGATGGGACTTCTCTCAAAGGTCGAGGCTCTTGTTAAGAAAGCTGGTCTTGAAGACGTAATTGAGGCCGGCAAGCTTGTTGCAATCAAGCTTCACTTTGGGGAGTACGGAAACCTCGCCTACATCAGGCCGAACTATCTGAGGGTGATCGCCGATCAGATAAAGAAACTGGGGGCCGTTCCCTTCCTCACTGATGCAAACACTCTTTACAAAGGGAGCAGGGCAAATGCTGTCGATCACATCGCGACTGCCTCCTTGAATGGCTTCACGATGGAGTCAGTGGGCACACCGGTTGTAATTGCCGATGGACTTAGAGGCTCGGATGAAATCGATGTCGAAATAGAGGGTGAATTCATTAAGAAAGCGAAAATCGCATCTGCGATAGCTCTAGCAGACGCCCTTGTTGTTGTAAGCCACTTCAAAGGACATGAGCAAACTGGATTTGGAGGGGCACTCAAGAATATTGGAATGGGTTCAGCCTCACGGGCCGGAAAAATGGAACAGCACTCCGAGTCCAAGCCGGTTGTCAGAGAGACAAACTGTGTGGCTTGCGGAATGTGTGAGAGAAACTGTCCGACTGGAGCGATTACAGTTGAAAGAGTCGCGAGAATCAACTACGATCTCTGTATCGGCTGCGGTCAATGCATTGCCATGTGCAACTACGGTGCGATGAGCGCCGGACCGGGCGGCACCCCAGAGTCTCTGAGCAAGAAGATTGCCGAATACGCTCTTGCAGCTTCAAAAGGAAAGAAGGCCCTCTATATCTCCTTCATCAACAACGTGTCGCCGGATTGCGATTGCTGGCACATAAACAGGCCTCCAGTAGTGGAAGATATCGGCATAGTGGCAAGCAGAGATCCGGTAGCGCTGGACAAGGCATGCATAGACTTAGTTATCAAAAGACTGGGATATGATCCTTTTGAGAAGGCCCATCCCGGTATCACCTGGCATCATCAACTGGAGCATGCCGAAAATATCGGACTGGGAAAAACCGCCTACAAACTCCAGAAAGTCGCCTGCTTCGGCAGATAGCAATGAAAGATCCAGGAAAAGCTATTTTCTTGCTCAAGACAGATCGGCTATCAGTCCCTGGATTATTTCACTGAGAGTGTCGAAACTGAATTTTTCTCTTCCAAGCTCGAAGTTTCTTTCAGTGACTTCTCTGTATCTCTCTCGATCGAAGAGAAGTTCGGAAATTTCTATTGCGGCGTTCTTGATATTCATGGCGGGAATCTCCACCAACCCTTCCTTGTAGCCATACTGATCACCTAGATCAATGAAGGAGATACCACTATCCTGAATGTCGCTCATGAAAACGCTGTACCTAAAAATGGCAACGGGTTTCCTAGAGACGAGGGCCTCCAGGAGCTGATTGCCCCAGCCTTCGAAGATAGTTGGGTACGTCACGATATCTGCCACACTATATGATTCGAGGAATGCCTGCTGAGTCAAAGAAGAGCAAGAGGCGATATCGATTACTTCGACTCCGAGGTTCGATGCTAGATCATCGAGTCTCAACCTGTAATTTCTGGACTGCCTTTCGGTAATGCCGGAATAGACAAGAACGACTCTTCCCGAGAACGCTTTCCCATTGTACAGATTCTTACCAGTCAACGATCTTGAAACGATATTGAATTCAGCAGCAAGTCTAATAGCTGTTTCGACGGCCTTTCTCTCCGTTATTCTTGTAGCCTGCAGAAAGACAACATCACCTTCATTTATGCCGGACCTGCTTCTGATTTCTCGATTGATTTTGTCTGAAGTCCAGTCTGACTGCCGAAAATCCATAACGTTAGGGACGACTTCAGCCCGAATCGCCCTTCTCCTACGAAGGTCAGAGGCTGAAATTGAATTGATCGTCAGATTTCTCACGTTCTCAAGGTCCGGAGGAAAGTAGTCTTGTAAGAGTTCCATTATTCCCCGATAAGGACTGGAGTAGTAAGGTCGGTCCCACCAGAAGTCGTGGTTGTGAGAGATAAACGGCTTTTTTGTCTCTTCTGCGTAGTCATGCAGAGCCAGTCCCGCAGGTATAGACCATCCAAGTGACCAGATGTTGTTCGGTATAAGAAGATCGAAGTCAGAGAGAACCGATCTGAAGCTGCCGAGCATCTCGGCGGTTCTCGTGGAAAGTTCATCGAGCAGTTCGCTTTCCGATGAAGTCGTTCTGCCGTAGAGCTTCGAATTCAGGATTTCATTTTTCTCGTCGTTGTATTCTATCTCCGGAATCACAATATCTACACCGGGAGCGTTGTTTCCCGCAATGATCTCCACCGAGTGGCCCATTCTTGAGAGAACCTTACGCCACTTTTCCATTTCAAGGGAAACACCGTCCATCAGTCCGGCCCTGTAGTGAATCAAACCCACTCTCATAAGAACACCCCCTTGCCGAATAGTCAAAGGAATTCATTACTAATATCCAATAATCTCGCCGGCATGTCAACAGTCTAGATGGCCAACACACTTACGAGTCATCTGGAATGGGCGGCAAAGATGATAAAATCCATTAATATTTCTGGCGCCGCTGGAGATTACTTCGTTATTGCGGTTCCGGTAAGGAGGAAAGACATTGAGGTGTGGAGTGGTACTGGCCGGATGCGGCACTGAAGATGGAACGGCGGTCGACGAAGCAATTATAACCTTTCTTTCTCTCGAGAAAGCCGGGGCCGAGATCTTCTGTGTAGCACTGGACAAAGATCAATATGAGGTCTTCAATCACCAGACCCGGAAATCGGCTGAATTAGAACAGAAGAGGAATCAACTCACTGAATCTGCTCGATTACTCAACGGATTGGTAAGTGAAATCGAAGACGTCTGTGAGGATGATCTGGATCTCCTCCTTATTCCCGGTGGCAAAGGAGTACTCAATAGCCTGTCGACTTTTGAGGATGAGGAAGAGCAATTCAGAGTGAATAATGGTCTGCAAAGACTTCTGGTTAACTGTTTCAAGAAGAGAAAGCCTCTGGGTGCGGCCGGCGAAGGGGTCTTTATCCTTGCCAAGTCTCTTGAAAATGTCGCTGCAAATCTTATGGTGACTGCTTCCGGCAACCCGAGCAGAAGATTAAGTGTCGTTGAGAAGCTTGCTATCGATCATGTTCCGTGCGAAGAAGGTGAGGTCTGTGTAGACAAAACAAATAGAATTGTCACAGCCCCTCTTCTTTCAAGATTCAAGAACCTCGCAGAAAAAAAGGTAAATATCGAGAAGCTGGTTGAGAAGCTTCTGGAAATGGTTTATTAGCAGAAAGCACAAAGTAATTCTCTTAATCGGAATTTCTGGAGCTTCTGAAGAGAAATTCATTTACCCCAAATAAAACCAACGAAATAAGGAAAGGTGCAAGGTAGAATACTATTCTGAAGAGTATAAGAGCAGCCACTATTATATCCGCCTGCAGAGTCGGTGATAGAATAACGATAGTGAGTGCTTCAAAGACACCCAGCCCTCCTGGAACCTGACTCGACAGACCTGCAAACTGCGACAGCAGGAAGACGCCAAGAACCTCAAAATAACCGATTTCCGGGGGGAGAAGCATGAAAAACACTCCTGCAGAAAGCAGCCAGTCGAGAATGGATATCCCGGTCTGGACAAGCGTGAAAGACCTCCCCGGAAGAGTGAAACTCTTTCCTCTTATTCTGAACGGACGTTTTCTGAAGCTAACCACTACCATATAGAGAACGTAGATGCCGGCAGAGGCTATTCCAATAACCTTCAGTGATCCGAAGGGTACTCTGACTGCACTCTGAAGAACTGGCGGCCAAAGAGTGAACAGGATGCCCGAAAGGGCGAAGAAACCAAGCCAGAAAGTAAGATAGTTGAGAATTATTATTAAGAGGATCTTCCCTCCTGCTACTCCCCACTTTCCGTATAACCTGAAGCGGACGCTTGTACCCGAAAG
This sequence comes from Mesotoga sp. BH458_6_3_2_1, assembly GCF_003664995.1. NCBI lineage: Bacteria > Thermotogati > Thermotogota > Thermotogae > Kosmotogales > Kosmotogaceae > Mesotoga > Mesotoga sp. BH458_6_3_2_1. Next base: position 39,757 of record NZ_JFHL01000021.1, read on the forward strand.
AAACGTGAAACCGATATTCTTGCTGAAAGTGTATCCAACGAAAGAAACAAGAGCGATCGACGTAAATTTCAGTTTGACTCCCGCCCTTCTGGAAGCGATCAGATCATATAAGCTCAGATTCAAGTAAGTCAGAAAGGTCAGGAAGACCGCTATCACAAGCCTGGAAGCCGGAACCTCCCCGATCTTTGCAGCAATATCGCTGATAGTGTATCGACTCAACTCACGAACGAGCACGTAGATCGAGACAGTGAAAAGAGCTATTCCCAGAAAGGGCAGAAGCCTTCTTAAAGAGAGAAATACCTTTCTGATGTCTATCACTAGAGAATCTCTTTCGGAACTCTAACTCGCACAGTTACCAGTGGATTCACCACCTGGCTTATCATCAAATCGCACGTGATGCTTGTCAGCATATATGCCTTTTCAGCCGGGATCGACTTCCAGTCGGATATGAATTCGATTGCCCTCTTAACCGCGCCGCGGCTTGCCTCTTCAAGAGTCTTTGCGCTGAACAAAAGGTAGAAAGCCTCTTCGGTTTCGACGGTGGGGCTTTCGACGGGCATCTTATCTATATCTACACTGAGTCTCACAAGGGCTCTTATCTCGACTCCTGTGCCGCCGACTTCCCCGTCTCCCATTCTCGCATGAACGTCACCGAGGGAGAGATTCCCTCCCTTCACGAAGACCGGAAGATAAACTCTCGAACCGGCCGCAATATCTTTTGTGTCGAGGTTTCCGCCATGACATCCCGGAGTTGTACAGGAAACGGAACCTTCGGCCGGAGAGTTTCCGATTACGCCTATCATAGGCTTTATTTCGATGCGTTCTCCCAGAAACGACATGAAATTGCCGTCGATCTTGACGATTTCGGTAACGCACTCCCTGGAGACATTGCTAACCGGGCCCCAGAAGGGGCAGGTCTCGACAACGCCCTGACTGTCCAGCTCTATGCTCTCTATACTGACTACTATCGTGTCACCCGGCATCGCTCCCTTTACGGCGATGGGCCCGGTAGCCGGATTCACATGAGTGAAGTCGAAGTCTCCTCCGACGGTCTGTGACTCCAAGACGATCCGGTGGCAGAAGCAATCCTCCGTCTCCACTATTACAGTATCCCCCGGGCTGACTTCCAGAACGGGCTTGTGTTTAGGCGACATATCGTACACTACTCTGTCTCTTCCAATTCTGTGTAACACGGGACGCACCTCCACTGACTGATATTGTCTCAATACTACCTCGACGTTGTTTTAATCCAAAGAGATATCATATGTTTATTATAATAAGAGAAATCAGCACCATGCCTAAGGATATCATCTCGAGCTTCTTGAGCTTTTCACCGAAGAACATAAGGCTTCCAAGACTTATCATCACAACGCTTCCGGCACTGTAAACAGGAAAGACCACGGAACCCTTCATTTCTTCCAGGGCCATTATGAGAAAGAAGGATGAGAAGAGGTTTGGCAATCCCACGATCAGTCCTATGATTGCTTCCTTCTTACGGAAAGACTTACCGGACCTCTTCAGAAAGAACGCGCTTATCGAAAATGCGCTTGCAAAGACGCTGAAGAGAAAGACATTCTTGTATCCGCTGACGGTGTAGTTCTGGAACAGCTTGTTCATAAATTCGGCCAGTCCGCCGGTAATAAACAACATGACTAAAGCGGCTCTGAAATTCTGCCTCCCCGATCCGAAAGGGTTGTTCACGAGTACGATCGAGAAGATGGCAAGGAAGATCCCGACCCACTGCAGCGCTTCCGGATACTCCTTCCAGACTAGCAAAGAAAGAATCATGGGTATTAGAATCCCCAGCTTTCCGAAGGCTCCGGAAAGGCTTGCCCCGCTTTCCCTGACACTCTTCTGATAAAAGATGAAGGAGAGAAAGAAGAAGAGGCCGGAAACGAGTCCCAAAGACAGGCCCCAGACTACGCTGCTGGTGAGGCTGAATAGACGTTCTCCCTTCACTATGACTTCGGCCGGAGATCCTCCGCCGGGACCTACGGCAGGTCTTTCAACCGCTATCATAACGAGCGCTACTAAAAACGCGCTCAGGTAATTGAACGTCGTAACCGCGAGCCTGTTGTAGCTTCTTCCCTCCGTCACTTTGAAAATCATTGCTATGGAGGAACTGGAAAGTATCGCCAGCAAAAGATAGAATACTCCGACCTCCCTGATCCGATGCCTTCTCTTCTTATTTGCAGGTGTAATATATTCTTAGCGAGCAAGACAATTATGCCACAGTCTCTATACGGGATGGTGATTAGATGGCCGAAAGACTGATAGAAGTATTCTCAGGTTCCGACCCCGAAAAAGATCTGAAGGAAATGCTGGAAGAGAAATCGATAATCGGCTACTGGACTGTTAAGACGTCGGAAGAGCTTTGGCAGACGAAGATACTGGCGCTTGCCGAGAACAGCGAGAAAATCCTCGACTCTCTCGAGCAGCGCTTCACCCAGGATGAATCCTTCAGGGCAATACTCTTTCAGGTAGAAGCCTCGCTTCCAAGAGCTCAAGAAGAGGAAAAAGAAGAAGAGAAACAGGCTACGGAAGAGGAGAAGAAGCCCGAGAAGGAAATCTTCAAGCGGATAAGCAGAGAAGAGCTTTATCACGACATCTCGGAGATGATCTCGAACGACGCGGTAGATATAGCGATGATAGTATTGTCGGCCATCGTAGCTACGATAGGCCTTGTGAGAAACAGCCCCGCAATAATCATCGGGGCGATGGTGATCGCTCCGATGCTAGGGCCAAACGTCGCGCAGTCCTTTGCAACGACGCTCGGAGACTTCGGACTTCTCGCAAAGTCAGTGAGAACGAATCTGATCCGTATCGGGCTGGGCTTTGCCTTTGCTCTTGTTTTCGGGCTCTTATTCAGACTAGATTACACTACTAACGAGATAACCAGTCGAACAGTGGCCAACCTGGGCGACATTGTGCTGGCGTTCGCATCGGGAACGGCTGCTGCCCTTTCGATCAGCTCTGGGGTATCCACTTCGCTCATTGGGGTTATGGTAGCCGTTTCGCTTATGCCGCCGCTGGCTGCGGCAGGGCTGCTCCTCGGAAGCGGAAATATCGACGGATTCTCCGGAGCGATACTCCTGTTCTTCGTCAACATTGTCTGTATAAACCTCGCTTCAATCATAACGTTCAGACTTCAGGGGATAGAACCGCGCTCCTGGTGGGAAGCGAATAAGGCGGGCAAGGCTGTTAGGGTTACGATAATTGGCTGGGTAGTAGTCCTCGGGCTTCTGGCTCTCTCGCTATTCCTGAGCGAAGTCCTATGATACGGTAACATATGTTACCGATCGGGGCTCTTCGGTTTGCTAAGATAGTATTAACATTAGAGGCGAGGTGATGAAGTTGGTGAAGAGCTCAATTGAAAAGGGCAAAGTTGCACTTGACAGACCCGGACTAAAGGGTCGGATAATCTACGACAGAGAGAATGCGCAGGCGGTCGTCATTGACATAGCCGAGGGGATGGAGTTGGCCGAGCACAAGACACCTGTCGATGTTTTCATACTGGTGCTCGCCGGTAGAGGAATAATCACTATCGGCGGAGATAAGCATGAAGTAATGAAAGATGACATCATAGACAGTCGGAAAATGATACCGCACGGAATAGTCAACACCGGAGAAGAGACTTTGCGGGTTCTGGTAGTGAAGGCACCTCATCCATAGATATTAAGGCCGGGTCTAAGCATTTCCGACCCGGCCTCTCATTTACCAAGTCTTCAGTCAATCCGAAAAGAGAATTTTCAAGTTATATCGTCGGAGTTCTTATTATAGGTCTGCTTCCTCTATTTATGCTGTTCTTCTCATAGATCATTATCTCAAAGGGAATCCTGAAACTGAGAGGACCTACCGCACCCTTCATACTCCCGAGGCTCCTGTCCCTCGAAAAGTTTATCAGCGTTATGCCCTCTTGCCAGGCGCATCTATGGATCTTTCTTACGATCTTTCGCGCGCTTCGGATATCGTCCCAGCCGAAGAGAAGAACGTCCCAGGACCTCAATCGCTCGTTCATTTTCGGGATCCTCACCAGCGGTGAAAGAGTTCCCTGAGCCAGAAGCTGGAAGGCCCTCAACCCCTTTGAAAGGCGTGTGATTCCAAAGTCCTGCTCGCCGCTCGTGTCGAGAACCAGGGCGTATGCACCTTCAGTCTTGAATAACCTCAATCTCCTCTCTGTAACCATCACTTCGAAGGCCTTAGTACCTTGAAGAAGAAGGTCATGATCCTTCTCGAGAGGTTTGTAAAGGTCCAAAATCGTTTCCAGGTCGACCTCCCTTTCCACAAAAACCGACTTCTCCTGAGAGGTCTTCCTAACCGGGCAGGCGTAGAAGTCCAGAGTCGCCATAGTGGAGAAACCCATGTGCTCGAGAATCTTCTTCGAGGCGGTGTTGTCGGCCTTAACCGAGGCATATCCGAAATCGAAATCCGTGGGGCCAAGAAGATTCTGCAGTTCCTGAATGATCGACTTCAGCCAGCGGGCGACTTTCAGCCTGTATTGCGGGTTCGTCCGAAGCCCAAAGAGATATATGCCCTTTTTGATCTCTCCGTTGACGATCAGGTTGTCGATTCCAACACCGATACATCCGATGATGTCATAGGCGTCTTCGGCAATCATAATGAAACCCTCTTCGAAGTACTTCAGTCTTCCAAAGAAGTCCTCTCTGAATGCAACTAGCCAGATGCTCCCCTCCTGAGCCGACTCTCGCTCGATCTTGAGGAGCTTTTCGTTGTCATCGATTGAGGCGAATCTTACATGGATGTTTCCTGCCTTCTTGTTTTCCATCAACGGCTCATATCTTCAGATGGGAATCGAACCATTCCAGTATTGCCCTCAAACGCTTTTCTCTATGTATGGGAAGGCCGCCTCTGGAAAGCTCGTGGTTCTCCTTCGGGAAGAGCACCATTTTGGCTTCTTTGCCTAGATATCTTAACGCAGTAAAAAACTGCATCGCTTCGGGGACCCAGCATCTGTAATCTTCAAGGGAGTGAATGAAAAGAATCGGAGTGACGACGTTGGGTGCCGACATCAGAGGTGACTGCCTTAGATAACCCTCGAGGTTGTCGAAGAAATCGCCTCCGGTCTGGTCGCTTGCAAAGAAATATCCTATATCCGTAGTGCCGAAGAAGGAAATCCAGCTCGAGATAGACCTCTGGGAGACGGCCGCCTTGAAGGCGTCAGTATGTCCTACAATCCAGTTTGTCATGAAGCCGCCGTATGAGCCCCCGGTGACACCGAGCCTCTCTTCGTCGACGAAATCGCACTCATTTATCACGTACTCGACGATTTCCATTATGTCTTCGAAATCCCTTTCTCCATAATGACCTCTTATGTCGGCGAAGTCGGTCCCGTAACCGGCGCTTCCCCTCGGGTTGCAGTAGATAACTGCATACCCTTCGGAGGCCAGAGTCTGGAATTCATGTATATATCCGCCGCCATATGCCGTCTTCGGCCCTCCGTGGATCTCCACTACGGCCGGGTATTTCTTCCCTTCCTCGAAGTTGAACGGCCTCATTATCCAGCCTTCGATCTTTTGACCGTCAGAGGCCTCCACTTCGAAGCTCTCCGGCTTCGACAGCTTTATACCCTTAATCCAGGAGTTGAAGTCTGTGAGCTTCTTCCTCTTGCCTTTGACAAGAGAGTAGATCTCCAGTGGCTCTGTCGTAGTCATCTCGGAAAGGAGAAGCGCCTCGCCCGCGATATCGAAGCAGTCTATGCTCCCCGAAGAGACAGCGATTTCCTCGACCTTTCCCTCTTTATCCATAGAAATCAGCTTTATCTGCGACCCGGCAGTTACGAGTGAATACAACTTGTTTTCTACTACCTTTATGGACGTGTTCGGCGAGACGCCCCTCACATCGCTGTTCAGGCTGTTGCCGAAGTACAGGTCCATTTCTCGTGCAAGAGCAGCAAGCTTAAGAGATTCCAGATTAACGTGTACTATGAAGGGATTGGTTGGAAAGCCCTTCTTGAAGTCTGTCGCGACAGCGAAGAGTTCGCTATCGTCTGACCACTCGCAATGATAGAAAGAGAGGGTGTCGTCTCCGATTCTCTTCGCAGTTCCGCTTTGTAAATCGAGGACGTAGAGACTGCTCCATATCGGTCTCTTCTCCATCTCTTCCGTTGTCGTCACCGCGGCACTCTTTCTCTCGGGAGATAAAACGATGCTTTCGATATCGCCTCCGACGGCCTCAATCGGTTCCATCTTTCCATTTTCGAGTTTCATCTTATATAGATGGCCTGTTCTGTTCTCGGTGAATCCAGCGCCGTTAGAGACAAATGGTATTTTGTCTATTTCGTAAACCTTCTTCTCTGGAGAATCGTCTTCTTCGATCTTCTCGGGGTCTTCCCCGGGGGCGTGCTTCGTTATGAAGAGAACCGTCTCCGAATCGATCCACGAGACAGAGGAGAATCCTCCTTTAAGAGTCTTCACCAGTCTGCTTTCACCGCCCGCAAGAGGCAGAAGATAAAGCCCTGATCCCTTCGCATCCTTGTCTCTTCCAGAGACAAAGAGAATACTCTTGCCGTCTGGACTGACAACTGGGGAACCGTCCTTCCCGCCACGGGTCAGCTGCCGGACCTCTCCACTTTTCATGTTGCCCGACCAGATGTTGCTTTCGTACTGGTTCTTCTTCTTGTCCATAGTCTTTCTTACAAAGACAAAGTTCTCCCTATCGGGAAAAATGTGAAGATCGCCCACAGCGGAGTATTTGTAGAGATCCTCAAGCTTCAGCTTCTTCAACGAGATCACCCCTTTCAGAATCATTCTACCAGAATGACGGCTTTTCATTCTCGACTTCCTTATGATGCTAAAATTATAGGGAATGAGAGGTGTAAAAGATGATACTCGTGACCCATTTCGACCCCTTCGGAGGAAGTAAAATAAACGCTTCGCAAATAGTCGTGGAGCTTCTAGCAGATATTAGGGAAGGCATTGAGCTCATGAGCCTACCAACGGTCTTTGACGACGCCTTTTCTCGACTGAGGCTGCGGCTCCTAGACAACGTTCCGGAGGCGTTGATCATGGTGGGCCAGGCGGCCGGGAGATCTCTCGTTACTCCAGAGAAGATTGCGATCAACTGGAAGGAATCCGCGACTCCGGACAACAGCGGATTCATTGCGACCGGTGAGAAGATAATTCCTTCCTCTCCCGACGGATACTTTTCGAGGCTTCCGGTCGACGGGATCGTCTCGAAACTTAAGGCTGAGGGTCTTCCAATCGAGAAGTCTTTCTCAGCAGGCGCGTTTGTCTGTAACTATCTCTTTTACAGGTGTATGGACTTTCTCACGAAGAGAGGCATAGACATCCCGGCCGGGTTCGTACATATACCGTGCATTCACGAACAGATAGGTCCGGGAGAAGAGAGACCTGCAATAGAGGCGGAAGTCTCGGCTAGGGTCCTTTCGAGGATAATAGATCTTGCAGTGGAGGAAAATAGATGAGAATAGGCGGCGTTCCTCTCAACATAGTTTGGGAGTCTCCAGAGATAAATATGAAGATAATCGAAAGACTTTTCGCCGGGGCCTCGGAGGCAGGCGTTGAGCTGATTGTTTTTCCCGAAACTGCCTTGAGCGGGTTTACTCCTAACGCAGAGAAGGCTTATGTGAGAGATGCATGTGGTTTCTTCAAGAAGCAGGTAGATCACTGGGGTATTCCGGCAGTCTACGGCTTCATAGACAGAAGAGATTCGAAATTCTACAACTGCGCCGCTTTTCTTTCTTTGGATTCGGAGCCTTTGATATATAGGAAGAGAAAGCTGTTTTCTTACGGAGGGGAGAATATCGTTTACAGCCCCGGTGACACTAATCTCTCTTTCAAGATGAAAAACATACACTTCTCTCTGAACATCTGTTACGATCTTCGTTTTCCCGAGCTCTTCAGGGCCAACTTGCCTGCAGAGGTCATGATAGTAATTGCCAACTGGCCGGAAAAGCGAGCTAATCACTGGCAAGCTCTTCTCAAGGCGAGAGCAATCGAGAACCAGTCATTTGTTCTGGGTCTAAACAGGACTGGGGTTGACGGCAACGGCATAGAATACGACGAGGCTTTTTCAGTACTCTTCGATCAAGATGGTAACGAAGTACCCTTTGAAGCAGAGAAGGGATTGCTTCTGTGGGAACTGGACTATGAGAGAATGAGTATTCTAAGAGACTGGCGGGAGAGATTCCCCGCCCTGAAGGATATATGAAGCTCTAAACCCTACTAGAGGGTCTGATCTGATTCCAGTTTCAATACCTCTCTCATGAAGAATTCGTCGACGTTTTTCATCGAAATTCCGGTGAATCTTTTCTCGTCTATGTCGACTACAACTCCGTCGCAACAGGGTCCCATACAGTGGGACGCCTTTAAGGTGGCAAGGTTGCCTAAACCATGTTCGTTAACCAGATCCATGAGCCTCTTACTGACCTCGGAAGAGCCTTTCATAAGACACGCGCTTCCCATGCAGACTTTGATAATCACGGGCAAACCTCCATTTGTGACTACTTTCACAACAGATTATAACCTAATTAATACGTTTTTTTCGGAACATGATCTTCCGCAGCTTTCTCGAAGATTTCACACTTCTACTGGTATGATTTCATCGTGGAGGAGTAGAAATGAAGATTCTGATTGTTGAAGATGAGCGTAGTCTGGGCAGATTGCTTAAAGAGTCTCTCGAAAGAGAGGGCTTCATCGCCGAACTTGCAGTCGACGGGGAAGAGGGGCTTTATATGGCTCTCGACGGCCCCTTTGACGTTATTGTTCTGGATATTCTGATCCCCAAACTTACCGGCTGGCAGGTGCTTGAGAAGATAAGAGATTCGGGAAGCAGAATACCAGTTCTGATGCTTACGGCTCTGGATAGCATCGAAGACAAAGTCCGGGGCTTCGACTTAGGGGCCGACGACTATCTTCCGAAGCCATTCGATATCAGGGAACTTGTGGTAAGGATTCAGTCTCTTTTGAGAAGGGCTCAGTTTGGCGGAGCTCCTTCAAGAGTTCTGAAAGTAGGAGATCTGGAGCTGGACATGTCGCTTAAGACCGCAAGCAGGGGAAACGAGAAGATAGAACTCCGAAAGAAGGAGTACCAGATCCTCGAATATCTAATGCTCAACAGTGGCAGGGTCGTTCCGAAGAGCGAGCTCGAAGAACATCTCTGGAATGAAGACGATGAACTGTGGTCGGACGTAATTAGAAGCCATATAAAGAATATCCGCAAGAAGATCGACGGAGGACGAAGAAAGAAGCTGATAAAGACGGTCAGGGGAATGGGTTATGAGATCAGTGACAGGTGAAGGACTCTCATTCAGAAAGGCAAAGAGGAGATGGACGCTATTCTTCACCCTCATCGTCATCTCTCTCGTTTCCCTGCTGAGTCTCTTCATTTTCGTCCTCGCCCTAAGGCTTGAAAGAGGGGCCGAAATAACTGCCTTGAACAGAGTTGCAGATAGGATCGAGGCCAGAATCGGAAGGGCACCCCTGATAGCCCTGGAGAGAATGCTCAGGAACTATTCCGGAAATCTTGACCTCTTCACCGCGGAAAACGAGATCCTGGAGTTCGTCACTCCTGATGGAGAGAGTGTACTTCAGCTCGGAGGGACGATAAAGAGCAATCTGCCGTTAGTTGAGGGGGCTTCGAAGGCAAAGGTCGTTGATTACGATGACTCGGAACTCGAATACAACATTCTTACAAGAGCTATTAGAAATATCGCGGGACAACCGGTTTTCTTCCTTAGGGTTGGAAGATCTATCGAAGGGCTGAGCGAAAAATCTACCAGTCTTCTCTTTTCCCTGATTCTACTGATAGTGCTCGTCGCGGCCATCTCCTGGATAGTCGGTCTGGCCTTAGCCGGTTACGTTCTGACACCTCTGAGAGAAAGCTATGATAGACTTCAGCGCTTCACTGCCGACGCTTCTCACGAGTTAAAGACGCCCCTTACGGTTATGAGGCTGAGCGTAGATCTGCTCAAGAGCAGACCACTGGAAAGTGAGTCGAGAGACAAGATAGATGCGATTGACGGTGCTACCCGGAGTATGCAGAATGTTGTCAATCAACTCCTGCTACAGGCAAAAGCAAACAACGATAGTTCGGCGGTGATATCTTATCAGGATGTGAGAGTTCGTGAGTTTCTCGAAGAGATGAAAGAGTATCACAGAACCTTCGCCGAATCGAAAGAGGTCCGAATAATCCTTGAGAGCGATGAAGATCTCTTCGTCAGGACCTATCTGGACAAACTTAAAGTCGCGGTTGCGGCCGTGCTTGAAAATGCTATCAAGTTCACCGAAGAGAAGAGCGATGTCACCGTTAAGGCCTTTGAGAGAGAAGCTTCACTCCTCATTCAGATAGGCGATTCCGGACCCGGCATAGATGACCCGGATAAGGAAAGGATATTCGATAGATTCTACAAGATAGACGAATCTCACAACAGCTCGGGAAGCGGCATGGGTCTCTCAATAGCAAAGGAAATGATCGGCTCGCTAGGGGGCGAAATAACTGTCGAGAACCGCCCCGGCGGAGGAAGCATATTTGAAATACGAATACCATCAAGAAAGCACAAATAGGCTCTTTCTTATATCCGGACTTTGATGAGATGATGATGAAAACGAGGTTCGGGGTTGGTGGTTGCGGGTAGGAAGAGCAAGAGTAGAAGTGATGCTGCCTCCGGCAGGAGGCGAGGCCGCCTTCGTCGGGAAGTGATGCCCGGAAGAGCATCCGGGGAAGTGATGCCGCTTCCGCGGGAGGAATTCAGAAGCTAGTCTGCTTTCGTAGGCCAGCTCCCACTATGTCGGGCGAAACGACTGCTGTTTGTTTGAAAGAAAATGCTTCACGCAGTGAAAAAACAGTCCATGCCCCGGATCAAGGGATGATCCTCTAGAAACTGTTTGAGCTTCTGAATAAGGATTTTAATCCTCCCTTGAGGGAGGAGGGCCACGTAGTGGCGGAGGGTGTGAGTCTCCAACGTTTGGAAAAGTTACTGCCCTGACATAGTCCCCTGAGACGGTTGTTCGATGTTCATTCCTTGTTGCTTCTATGAGAATACCTATGGATCACAGACCAAACAACTTGAAGAGTGAATTTGTCGTTCAATTTCGAACAGGCCAATCTATTCCAAAAGCTGTTCAAAGACCACACTCCCCACCGCAAGCGGTCCCCCCCGCTCAAGCGGGGATTTAAGATCAAGAGCATTAAGAGCCGTCCATGATTTGGGACAATTAACGAAGGATGGCTCTTTGCCCGCGCAGCGGAACTGGCCTCGCCGAAGGCGAGACTGGCACCACGAAGTGGTACTGGCGAAGGCGAAGCCTTTACTGGCGGCGATGATTCTCGCCTTTTGACTGGTCTGCTCCATTAGACTAAACAGATAAGAGTCACTTCGGGCTGCCGATGACGTTGCTCACAAACCAGTCCATGGTCAGAAGCTCTTCGTCGGTTGGTTCTTCGCCCTCTGAATATCTTAGTTTTCCGTCTTGATCTTGCAAAGGCCCTTCGAAGGGATGATAATCGTCCTCAATTATCCGGCTTCTCTCTTTATTCGTAAGTTCCTGAAGATCGGCGGGAACCAGATTACTCATCACTATGTCGACTACACCGTCCTCTATTCCGCCCCAGTATTGATAGCTGGTCCACTTTCCCTCCATTACTTCTTTTACGACTCTCTCGTAAAAGACTCCCCAGTTCCATACGGGAGAAGTCAGAAAAGTGTCTGGACTGAAGGCACTCATATCGGTGTTGTAACCAATAGCGTAAACGCCCCGTTGTCCGGCCGCCTGAACTGCAGCTGGCGAATCCTGGCTCTGAGCGATTACATCGGCTCCAAGATCCAGGAGGGCGTCGGCCGCCTCCTCTTCGGAAGAGGGATCGAACCAGGTCTCGGTCCAGATAACGTGCACGCGCGCATCGGGATTGACCTTTGCGATTCCAATCGCAAAAGCATTTATCCCCCTGATAACTTCCGGAATCTTGAATGTCGCTACATAGCCGATTATGTTGCTCTTTGTCATCTTACCGGCTATGAGACCGGTCAGATACGCCGGCTCATATATCCTTCCGAAGTAGGTCCCGACATTTTCGGCAGTCTCATATCCCGAACAATGCATGAAGATCGTATCGGGATAGTCCTTTGCTATCTCCAGCACGTCGTCCATGAAGCCGAAGCTTGTACTGAAAAGGAGTTTGACGTTACGTTCGGCGTAACTTCTAGGAACCTCCAGGTCCTGTTCTCCTTCAGTCACGTTTTCTATGAACGAAGTCTCGATTTGACTTCCAAAAGTCTTCTCGAGATACAGCCTGCCCTCGTCGTGTTTCTCTGTCCAGCCCCCGTCATCGACCGAACCAACATAGATGAATCCTATGCTGAGAGGCTCTGAAACCAGAATAACTGCGCACAGTATGAATAGAACGGTAATTATCCCTTTCATAAGTCACCTCCGTAGGCAGTTCAATAGCCCAAACGCTCCTTTTTAAATACCTTACATTGCAATACCAGTGGAATTCCGGTCTTATGAATCCCATTATATCCCACACTTTTGCCGAATTCTTTCGGATATTACTTCCTATAATATTACTGAGAACTAGATCTCAGAGACTTCCAAGGAGTTGAAGAAATGTTAGTCACAAGCCATGAGAAGCGATATTCAGATAAGACGGAAATGACTTTGGACGACCTTATCCAGAAGCTGAAGGACTTGGGCCTGTATTCTCTGAACAGAGTTGTGGTGAGCGAAATCGAAGGGACTGAAACTCGTCTCGTAACAGATAACCGCGTAATCGACCCTGAAGATCTTGAGGAAACGCTGCGTTCCTGGGAAGAGGAATCGATTACGGAAGTGATGATGCTCGATATGACTCCGGTTCACATGAATCACAACACACTGCAATCTGCCGCGGGCTGTATCTACGAACCGCCCGAGTTCTCGATTCAGGTTACAAGGGTGAGCAATGGAGTTGAGACAATAGTTGTGGCAGTTAAGAGCGTTGATCCCGGTTAAGTTTCTATAAAGCTCTTTAACAAAGAACAGCGTGAACAATAGCAGAGCTACGATGACAGTCTGACATAGATTACTGGAACCGCCCCATTCGGTACGTGTAAAGGAGCGTGATAATCTGAGAACGGCAATAGATAGTGGCGAAGACTGTGCAGCATGTGACAGTGTTTTGATCGTTACTCAGAAAAGGTAGTTCTTTGGAAAGGCCGGACTGCAATATTGAAACTGAGACATATCCTTGCAGTCCGGTTTATTGGTTAGTAATTCACAGAGTAATCGATTATTATTGAATGAGGCGGAAGTAACAGAGGTGTGATTCATGGGAACAAGAATAAATCTTGTTGAAGACGAGAAAAATCTGAACAGCGTGCTGACTTCCTATCTCGAGAAGGAGGGCTGGGAAGTAAAGTCGTTCAAGAACGGCAGCGACGCATTCGATGAAATCGATGACTCTCCCGATATCTGGATTCTTGACATAATGCTGCCGGGGATCGATGGCTTCGAGCTTCTCAGAGAAATCAGGAAGAGAGATTCGATGATACCTGTGATCTTTATTTCAGCAAGGGACAAAGATATTGATAGAGTTGTCGGACTCGAGATGGGAAGCGACGACTACTTGTCCAAGCCCTTTCTCCCAAGGGAGCTTGTCATTCGGGTCAAGAAGATTCTTGAGCGCATCCACCATTCTGGCGGAATCATACACGTTCCTCCATACAAGATCGACGAGGCGAGAAGAACAGTTACCGAAGAAATCGACGAGAATCAGTCACAGCTTATTGAGCTCACTTCCATGGAGTTCGATTTGCTCCTGCTCTTTGTCAACGGCAAAGGCAAGCCTTTTTCAAGAGACCAGATACTTGACAGAGTCTGGGGTTACGACCACTACGGTAGTGATAGAGCAGTTGACGATCTTGTACGGAGACTTAGAAAGAAGATGCCCCATTTCAAGATCGAAACCGTCTACGGTTTTGGCTATAAGAGTGTGAACATATGAAATCCTGGCGTCTGTCCGACAAGCTCTGGCTGCTATTTGCCGCCGTTCTTTCTATCCTATTCCTCCTTCTGGGTATCGTCTTCAGATGGTCTATAAGAGACTTTTTCACCACCGAAGCGTACAGAACGATAGAGTACACTCAAGAAGTGAGGATTATCGAATTACAGGGAGGGTTCATCCCCTTCGAGGATATCGACCTCAACAGTCTTAGAAATGCCAGAGACGTAGGACACATAATGGTCTTCGACAGGGAGTTTGACCTAATAGATTACTACCTGAACAGATTTGGAACCCAGGATAGCTCCGACAGAACTCCTCCACTTCAGGACTCAACTTCCAGGGACGTACTAATTAGCGGAACGATTATTCCCGAAATACTTCCTGTTATGCAATCCATTAGAGAAAACGCAGAAAAGCAGACGTCGCTTTCAGAGAGGTACGAAACGCTTCTCTCCGGCCGGAGTCTTTTCTATGTGATTCGTACTGAAGAGATTTCGGGAAGAGACGTTACGATGATTTCCTATATGTGGGATACGTACATGAACACTCTTTCATCAACGTTGTTATCCAGGCTGCTGCTCGTAATGGCGATAATGACTGTGGTCAGTCTGGTTTTCATAGTAGTCTTCTCTAGATACCTTACTAAGCCTCTCAAGAAGCTTTCAGAGGACGTGCGAATGATCTCAAAGAGAAACTGGGACAGGCCGATTTCTTTGAATAGAAGCGACGAGATCGGAGAGCTAGCCGATTCAATCGAAAATATGAGAAAGAGCCTCAGCGAGCAGGACAGAGAACAACAGTCAATGCTCCAGTTTATCTCCCATGAACTGAAGACACCTGTCATGGTTATACGAAGTTACGCACAGGCAATCAAAGACGACATTTATCCCGGGGGCGACCTGGATAGTGCTATAGACGTCATAGATAAAGAGATCCAGAGAATGGATCTGAGGGTAAAGGATCTGCTCTTCATAACGAGACTTGAATACCTGTCGCGTCACGACCTCGAAAAAGAGGAAGTCAATCTCTCAGAGCTGGTTGAGGACACAGTCGGCCGATTTTCATTCCAGAGGGACGATATTGACTGGAACCTGAATCTCAAAGACTTCAAGACCGAGGTTAATGAGGAACAGCTGGCGATAGCCATAGAAAACATACTTTCAAATCAGATTCGCTATGCAAAGAACAGGATAGAGGTAACTATGGAAGTAGACGAGAGAGAAGAGAATCTTTTGATGCGATTCGCAAACGATGGAGAGAAGATCGCCGAAGCCAAACTGGAAGAGCTCTTCAAACCCTTCAACAAGGGGGTTGGAGGAGAAACCGGACTTGGCCTGAGCATAACGAGAAGAATTATCGAACTGCATGGTGGAACCATTTCAATGGTTAATGAAGAGGAGTTCGTGGCCACGATAGTCGAGCTACCGATTTAGAATTCTTTTTTGTTTCCGGAAGAACACCGCTACACTAGCCACTTTCTGAATTCAAAATGATCGAGACAAAACAAGAGGGCGCAAACCGTGCCCTCTTGTATTTCCGGCCCATCCAAGGCCAGCCTTCCATTCTCTGAAATCATTCGCATAAAACTGGAATAGTGACCGAACCCCAGTTAGGCAGATAGCTTTTTTCAGCTCTCTCTTCTTATCTACTCCTTGCTGAGCCAGCTAATAGCCTGATGCCAGAATTTGCCGTAGTACTCCCACTTCACGAAGTCAGTTCCCCAGTGGGGTGCAAGATCTGACATGAAGGCCATCGATCTGCCCTTTCCCGAGTCACCGACAATTATGAAGGGATCGCCGTCGATCTCGGCAAGTACTTCGGAACCTTCCTTTGGAAAGACCTTCTGGTAGCCCAGGAATCTCGGCCACGTTGTATCTATACCCTTCAAGATCGGATGATTGGGATTCAATACTTTGACCGAGGCCCCTTGAGTTGCCTCTACCCTGTCGTCAGTCTCCATCATATTGACAGGCATTACTTTCTCGATCGGGCTGCCGTGGTAGTTACCCTTGCCCTGGAAGCCTTGGAAGTCAACGTATCCACCAGTCATTATGAGCGATCCGCCATCTAAAACGTAGTCCGACAACATCTGGACCTTGTTCGGGCCCATAGGTACTTTGAACATATCGGGGTACATTGTCAGGGTGTTTCTTCCGCAGTCGCTAATGATTACTACGTTGAACTTCGCCAGCTCTTCTGCGGTCGACGGGAACATGCTGAGCACCTGATGATTGGGGATGTGTGTCACTTCTATGTCCTCAAAGGCCTTCATAGGTTCTTTGAAATACACAGAGTAGTCATCGAAACCTCCGAGCTCTACAACGTCGAAACCCTTTGTGTGAATCTTTGTTACTGTCCATGTTTCTCCAAGAAGCAATACCTTTTTCTTCACGCTAACACCTCCATTTTCAGTCATTTATCTTCAATATATTAGCCTTTTACCGAACCCATAAGCAGCCCCTTCACGATCAGCTTCAAAAAGAATATGTACACGATAAGTACGGGAAGAACAGAAATCAACATCCCGGCCATCTGAATATTCCACGATGCAACGGTCGTCCCTTTCAGATTGCCTATCGCAACCGTAAGCGGCTGAGAATCGGCTCCCCTGGTGAGGATCAACCCGAAAAGGAATTCATTCCAGATATTTGTGAACTGGAAGATCGCTACAACTGCGAAACCCGGCAATGATAGCGGGAGCGCAATCCTGAAGAAGGTGCCTATGTAGCTGCATCCGTCTATTCTCGCACTGTCAACAACCTCGGTGGGCAGAGATTCGAAATAATTCCTGAAAAGCAGTGTCGTAATTGGAACCCCGTACGCAGTATGTGTAAGTATCAGCCCCCAGTAAGAGTTGTACAAACCGATACTTCCAATGAATCTCAGCAGCGGTATCAGTATCGATTGGGGAGCAATGTAAAATCCCAGAACTAGAATCAGAAAGAGAACGGAACTTCCCCTGAATTTCAGTTTGGAGTATCCGAAGCCTCCCCATGCACCGAGCGCCGAAGATATCGCAGTTGCAACCATAGTTATCACAAAGCTATTCCAGATCGGTTTGTCTATCTCGGAAAAGGCCTTGAGGTAATTCGCAAATTCGGGATTTCTGACTATATTGACGGGACCGTAGGCCAGCTCTTGATTGCTCTTCAGAGAAGTGTTCACTGCCGTGTATATCGGGAAGAGATAGAAGAAGGCTGCGGCTAGAAGCAACAGATAGATGATGCCCTTCTTTGTAATATCCCCTACTCCTGAAATCGATTTTGATCTCGCCCTACTCATACTCGCTTCTCCTCAGTTTCGCAAAGAAGGGAATGACAATCAGGATCGATATGGCAAACATCACGACCCCGACGGCCGCCCCATATCCGAATCTATTTCTGTTGAAGGCCGTCCTGAACATGAAGGTCGAAAGTATCTCCGTAGAACTGCCCGGTCCTCCTCCGGTCATTAGCCAGACGAGGTCGAAAACTCTCAGTGAATACATGAGAAGAATCATGAGGACCGTGAGCGTTGCCGGTCTCTGCATGGGAATTATGACCTTCATATACCTCTGAAAAGTCGAAGCTCCGTCGATCTTCGCAGCTTCGGTTATCTCTGGCGCTACTCCGCTTATCCCAGCGTAGTATACCAACGTTGAAAAACCTGAAAATTGCCATACATAAGCTATTGCAATGCAGATCAATGACTGTTTGTCAGATGTGATCCACGGCTGAGTAAGAGAATCTAGTCCGATTGCCCGAAGCAAGGCATTCACCGAGCCTATCTCCGGAGAGAACATCCAAGTCCACATTGATGCCGAGGCAACAAAGGAAAAGGATAGCGGGAGCAGAAATATAAGTCTGAACAGCTGTTTTCCCTTCAAATTGAGGTCTAGAAGCACCGCAAGGAAGAGACCAAGAGGGATCGTCACGCCGATAAACACCAGTGTAAGCTTGAGAGTGTTGACCAGTGAAGTTTTGAAAACCCGGTCTTTTGAAAACAGCCTGATATAGTTATCCAACCCTACAAAGTCTCCCGCCGATCCGACATCTCGCCAGTTTGTCAACGATACCTGAAACGTCCAGGCCGTGAAGCCATAGACGAACAGGCCGACAAGGATCAAACCTGGTAAAATGAAAAGTAGTATTTGTACTCTCTTGCTCAAATAATCCAACTCCTTGGTTTCGAAAAACATTTGAGCGCGAACGGCCGGCAGGTGCCCTTACACCTGCCGGTCTGTTTTAGAACAGGAAAACCTCTTCGTAAGCGTAATCGAAATTGCCAAGTGTGTTCTCGTTGATCTCAGGTGAATTGAAGTACTCACTAAAGGCCGTTCCGAAAACGTCGAGATACGATTCGGGCGGTGCTCCAAACTGGGAGAGCACTTTCGCAACTCCGTCATCACGGAAGTAGCCAAGGATCTCCTTTGTAATGTCATCATAGACATCGAGAGGAGCGTCGAGAACAAACGGTGCCGCTCCTTTGATGGGGCAGAACGTATTTGCCGCTTTGACTGTCGTCAGGAATTGTATCCAGTCCTTGGCGACCTTTCTGTCAACACCTATCGGAAGAACAAAACAGTCTGCATGTCCGATGAATACGTGATCCGTTCCAGGGAAGGGCTGATAACCGAAATCTACGTTGGGAACCATGTTCATTGAAGTGAAATGACCCTTTGCCCAGTCTCCCATGATGTAGAAGACGGCCTTTCCAGTAGCCATAAGATCGGAAGCCTGGTCCCAAGTTAGAGCCGACCAGTCATCATTGACGAATCCATTAACGATAAGGGCTCTGAGAACTTTCAGCGTATCAATGAAAACTTCGGATTCGGAAGGCGTCGTCTTGCCTGCATAATAATCGACGAAGAAGTCCGCGCCTCCGCCGGATAGGGCGCTGTTCACGGCTTCGAAAAGGGTTCCAAGCCAGAACTGCTGTCCCATTCCCGCACCAACTGCTAGAGGTACGTAGCCTTCGGCCTTCACTCTCGCACAGACTCCGAGGAATTCGTCAAGACTCTTGATTGGCATCTCGATCCCGAGCTCTTCGACGAGATCGACATTGTACCAGAGGCAGTTGTTCTGCATCAGGTTTAGCGGTACCCCGTACATAACTCCATCGACTCTTCCCCATTCATAGACGTCTTCGGGGATGTTGTAACCCTTGATCAGATCATCGATGGGTTGGAGAACACTGACGAAAGAGCTTATCATACCGTGTCCGTAAGTAATCTGGAAAGTGTCAGGTGGATTTCCGGCCATGATCATCGTCTTGATCTGCGCTCGGAGAATACCGCCACCGCCTCCCGCTACCGGGTTCTGAACAATAGAATACTCAGGGTGCTCATCGATGAATACTTCGAAGAGTGCATCAATTGCCTCTTTCTCTCCACCGGCAGTCCACCAGTGGTAAACAACCAACTCGTTTGGAGAGCTGCCGAGAGCCGTTGCCCCGGCAAAGAGCAAACACAGTACCGTCAAGAGCACTACTCCACGTTTCAACTGTCATCACCTCTCTTTAAATTCGGGCTATAAGACGCCCGTTTCTATGTCTAGATACTTTCTCAAAACCATTAACGCTCCCCCGAAGATGGGCCCCTCTCTGTCGTCGAGAGCTGATTTCATAATTTCCATAGAGGATTGATCGAAGAGAGCAATGCTTTTCAGCTTCGCTCTCAAAGACGGCAACACCCTTTCCCAGTACTGCTCAAGTGCGCCGCTGATGACCACTAGATTGGGGTCGAGACCGTTTACAATATTCATGAGGCCGACCGAGAACAGCTCAATATAATCCTCCAGCCGATTTTCGCGGACGAAGCCGTCCAGTTCTCTAGAGCCGACCATCGTCAGCCAGCAGCCTCTTCTTCCGCACGAGCATTCCGGGCCTTTGGGATCTATTGACATGTGGCCAAACTCGCCCGCAATGTGATTGCTTCCCACGTATAGACTTCCATTGATGTAAAGACCGACCCCAACACCTTCCTTCACTAAAACATAGACAATGTTGGAAAAACTGTCGGGAATGGCCTTGTTCAGTGCAACTTCGGCAAGAACTCCCAGTTTGGCATCGTTGTTTATCGAAACTCCGCAGACAATACCGTTCAGCCTGAGCCTTTCCTCAACGAGTTCCGCGAGAGGGAGATCGGTCCAGTGGAGCAACGGGACGTTTATAGCAGTTCTGAGATCGCTTCTAACGAGTCCGGGGACGGAGATTACCACCGAGGCAGGCGATTCTTTCCCTGCTCCGCAGAAATCTGAAAGACAGTCCACCAGTTCGCAGGCGAATCTCTCGGGACTCTCTGATGTCTTTATCTCACACTTGTTCGTCATCTTCATCGAAAGATCTACCTTTGCTACGATCGTTGTCGCCAGTCCAACATCTACGGAAATGACGAAGGCCTTCTCGGGATTGAATGAAAGAAGCTCCTGCCTCTTGCCAAGCCCCGAAGAGGTCTTACCCGTCTTCACAATGTAATTTTCGCTCATTAGTAATCCCACAAGCTTGCTCACTGTCGGTTTGCTTATCCCGGTCAATTTCGCGATATTTGTTCTCGATACCGGCTGATATCTAAACACTACGTCTATGATTGTCTTCAAATTCCTCTCTCTAAGTTCGGAAGGAACTCCCGCTGATCTTCTCTCAGTAAATGACAATGAATGTCCCTCCATATTAGTTAGTTTCTGAACCTAAATTATTCTAACAAACTCGGCGGTCTTTTCGAAAACACTCTTTTGGGTAGTATGGATTAAACATCGCGCAATAAAGGAAGTTCATCGGGCGGGATCGCATCTCAGTAAGTCTATTGAGGGATAAGATACTATAAAAGAGGGGGCTGAAACTGAGTTCATGAGTTTGGAAAGCCGCATAAAGCCGAGATACTCGACAAGAGCATCCTTCATGATCAATGGAAATTTCGGGATGAAGCGTCTAATTTATTAGAAAAATCGAGACTTGATCTGAACAGAAAAAAGGCAGATCACCTAAAAGCAGGCGAAACTTTCTCAGAAGAATGAAGAGCAATTGTTCATAACAAATCCAGGAGGGCCGTTGTCTTTTTGTTTTGGAATACTATTAGATTATTTCTACCAAAATATCATTGCGGTGCTGAAACCTACCCCTTGCGCAATAAGTATGACTTGATTGCCCTTGCCGAGCGTTTGCCGGCCCCCATCGCTTCGATTACAGTTGCAGAACCCGTAACGATGTCTCCACCGGCGTAGATACCTTCGTCGACTCTGCCGCTTGCTTCATCGGCATCGATACTGCCCCACTTGTTCAGCCTTACCGCCGGGAAACCGGCCTTCAAAATGGCATTTGGAGTCTGACCGATTGCTTCTATGACCATGTCCACTTCCATGACAAATTCCGATCCTTCGATCTGTATCGGTCTTCTTCTTCCCGAATCGTCGGGTTCTCCAAGAGTCATCTTCACGCACTTCATCCCCGTGACGTTGTTGTTTATATCACCTATATACTCAACGGGAAGGGTCAGCCAGTGGAATATGATTCCCTCTTCTACGGCATGGTGATACTCCTCTATTCTCGCAGGCATCTCTTCTTCGCTTCTCCTGTAAACCACATGGACCTCTTTGGCTCCGAGCCTCTTCACCGTTCTTGCAGCGTCCATCGTCACATTTCCGGCTCCAATCACGGCCACTCTGTCCTTTATCTTTACTGGCGTATCGTACAACGGAAAAAGGTAGGCCTTCATCAGGTTTGTCCTCGTGAGATATTCGGAAGAGGAAAATATGTTGTTATGATTCGATCCAGGTATTCCCATGAATCTCGGCGCGCCTGCGCCGATACCTATGAAGACGGCATCATATTCGTTCTTGATCTCTTCGAATGGAATCGTTCGGCCGATGATCTGATTGAAACGGAATTCAACTCCCAGGCTCTTCACAAATTCGACTTCCTTTGCAACAATCTCTTTGGGAAGCCTGAATTCGGGGATGCCATAAACAAGCACGCCTCCCGCCGTATGGAAGGCCTCGAAGACTGTAACAGAAAAACCCTCTTTCGCGAGATCGGCGGCGGCCGTCAATCCGGCAGGACCCGCACCGATTACTGCAACTCTCTTGTTTGCGGACGGCTTTACAGCAGTCTCTAGAGAGATATTCTGATCGGCGACGAATCTCTCCAGCCTCCCGATTGCTACGGGTTCACTGCCGGGAATCTTTCCCACTACGCAGGCCAGTTCGCACTGCTTCTCCTGAGGGCAGACTCGTCCACAGATGGCCGGAAGGTTGTTCGCATCTTTCAAAATCCTCGTGCTCTTCTCAATGTCATCCTCTCTAAGGGCCTTGATAAAACCGGGAATATCTATTCCAACGGGGCAGCCGCTCACACATGGTTTGTGTTTGCACTGTAGACATCTTTTTGCCTCCGCGATTGCCTCTTCCTTTGTGTATCCAAGGGCAACCTCCTCGAAGCTGTTGACTCTCTCCGAAGGGTCGAGCTCCCTCATTCTTACTTTGAACTTCTCAGCCATCCTTCTCACCCAATTCACGTACGTATTTCTCAAGAGCAACCCGTTCCTCTTCCCTGTACTGATACTGCCTCTTGATCAGCTCGTCCCAGTTGACCAATCTGCCGTCAAACTCCGGTCCATGAACGCAGGCGAACTTCATCTCGCCTCCAACCTCGGCCCTGCAGGCGCCGCACATTCCCGTGCCGTCCACCATTATCGGATTGAGAGACACCCAGCAAGGTATGTCATTCTGGGAAGCGAGAAGAGAGACGAACTTCATCATTACCATCGGACCGATTGCCCATATCGTGACCGGTGAATAATCTGCTATTACTTCTTTGAGGGGGTTCGTTACGGTTCCCTTGATTCCCGCAGAGCCGTCATCTGTAGAGAGGTAAAGCCTGTCAAGAAAGGGCCTGAACTCGTCCACCATGATCAGATGATCTTTGTTAGCCGCACCCAGTATACCGATTACCTCGTTTCCGGCAGCTTTAAGCGCCCTTGCAACAGGAAACAAAGGAGCTATTCCCACTCCTCCGCCAACAACACAGACCGTTCCAAGTTTCTCGATCTCACTGGGATTTCCAAGAGGACCAACTATATCGCTTACGGATTCTCCCTCGTTCATTGCACAAAGTTTATAGGTGCTTTTCCCAACGGCCTTCACTATTACCCTTACCCTGTCTTTTTCTGCCGATGCTATCGTGAGAGGAATCCTCTCACCAAACTCGTCTATCCTTATTATCAGGAACTGACCGGGTTTTGCATATCTGTAGATATCTGGATGAGAAAGCCAGATATCATACGTATCGGGAGCGATTCTTTTCTTCGAGAGAACTGCGTACATTCAATCACCTCATTTTAATGATAGCAGAATCCTGATCACAATATAGAAGTTATTAAACCTAACCACATCTCTGAAGCGGGGTGATCCAGTAATTGAACTGTCAGCTCTTCTTCCCTTAGAAGAAGTCGGCATAATATCATGTTAGAATCATTTAAAGTAGTAAGAAGTTTTACAGTCTTGTCTCTTCGATCAAACTCTTTTTTTCAATACAGCGTTTTCATTAATTGTGAGCCGGGATTGTACTTCACAAACTTATTCACTAGATTGCCGAGAACCTAATTGGAAGCCGACCCAACGATGTCCGCTTCTCGGGACCATCGAGACAGGAGGAGAATATGGAAAAAGATCCAAAGAAGGAAGGCAAACTTACTACTGAAGCAGGAGCTCCAGTAGTAGACAATCAGAATTCAATGACTGCCGGTCCCCGTGGACCGATGTTGCTTCAGGACGTCTGGTATCTCGAAAAACTCGCCCACTTCGACAGAGAAGTAATACCCGAACGGAGAATGCACGCAAAGGGCTCCGGTGCCTTCGGGACATTCACCGTAACCCACGACATAACGAAGTACACGAAGGCGAAGCTCTTCTCGGAAATTGGCAAGAAGACGGACATGTTTGTGAGGTTCTCCACGGTTGCAGGGGAGAGAGGCGCCGCCGATGCCGAGAGGGACATCAGAGGTTTCGCGATGAAGTTCTATACGGAAGAAGGGAACTGGGATCTCGTCGGCAACAACACACCCGTCTTTTTCCTTAGAGACCCTCTGAAATTCCCCGATCTAAACCACGCGATCAAGAGAGATCCGAAAACAAACATGAGAAGTGCGAAGAACAACTGGGATTTCTGGACATCACTTCCAGAAGCGCTTCATCAGGTCACCATTACGATGAGTGACAGGGGAATACCTTACTCCTACAGACACATGAACGGTTACGGTAGCCATACCTTCAGCATGATAAACGCCGAAAATGAAAGAGTCTGGGTGAAGTTCCACTTCAAGACACAGCAGGGTATCAAGAATCTAACCGATGCCGAAGCCGAGGCAATAATCGCAAAGGACCGCGAAAGCCACCAGCGCGATCTATTCGAAAGCATCGAAAGGGGCGACTTCCCAAGATGGACCATGTACATTCAGGTAATGACTCTTGAACAGGCCGAAAAGATGCCCTACAATCCCTTCGATCTTACAAAGGTTTGGTACAAGGGAGAGTTCCCGTTGATAGAGGTTGGTTACTTCGAGCTGAACAAGAATCCCGAGAACTACTACCTCGACGTCGAACAGGCCGCGTTCAATCCGGCGCATATCGTTCCCGGCATAGGCTTCTCACCGGACAAGATGCTGCAGGGAAGGCTATTTTCCTACGGCGACGCCCAGCGATATCGACTGGGAGTCAATCACGATCAGATTCCCGTAAACAGACCACGAAATCCTTACAACAGCTATCACCGTGACGGTCAGATGAGGGTGGACGACAATGCTGGAAGCACTCTGGGTTATGAGCCCAACAGCTACGGCGCCTGGGTAGAACAGCCGGAATTCAAGGAACCGCCTCTGAAGCTTTCCGGTGCGGCAGACAACTGGAATTTCAGAGAGGACGACGATGATTATTACACTCAGCCAGGTAAGCTTTTTAACCTGATGACTCCCGAACAGCAGCAGGTCCTCTTTGAAAACACGGCAAGAAACATGGGCGACGCTCCTAAGGAAATAAAGATAAGACACATCGGAAACTGTCTAAAGGCCGACCCAGCTTATGGAGCAGGTGTAGCGAAGGCGCTCGGTATCTCTCTGAATGAAGTAGAGCAATAAGCAACAAATTTGGTTATATGAGAGGCAACTCGTGAGACTGAAAAGGATTCTGCTCTTAATTGCAGGATCTCTGTCCCTCTTTCTTGGAATAACGGGAATAATTCTTCCTTTGCTGCCAACAACACCCTTTTTGCTGTTGGCGGCATTTTGCTATTTGAGGAGCTCTAAAAAGCTATATAGATGGTTGATCAGTCACAGGCTCTTCGGCGCATATATCTACAGCTATCTCCATTTCAGAGCCGTCAGGAGGAGAGCGAGGAACCTTGCGCTTCTATTGCTTTGGTCTACTCTCACTTTGACAATGATACTGATATCCAATACTGCCGTCACGCTTATCCTCGTCGGAGTTGGCGTAGCCGTATCCATTCATCTATTGAAACTGAAGATACTGACAGCCGAGATGCTTGAAAAAGTTAGGGAGGGCCTAAAGAATCCAGAGATTATCGACAAATACCCCGGCTCAAATGACTGAGGCAACTCCAGATAGCCGTTGTTTTTTCAATTTGAAAGGTCTTCGAGAGATTTGAAGACTTTTCGGGTCTTCAAGATAGGGCAGGCATATACTGTCTGATCAACTTCCAGATAACGAGGGTCTTTCAAATCAGCATTACGGTCTTTCAAATCAGCATTACTCTCCGGAATCACGAATCTCTTCGAGAGTTCTACCGGTCTTTACCGAATCCGGTTCGGTGGCTGTCGGATTTCTCCGCGCATCGGCCTCTTCGTCATTCATCTTCACTAGAAGCCATCTGGCTTTGCTGCCTTTACCGGTTCTTATGAGAGCATACCCGCCTCTAAGTTTACGGCCTTCGAGCCATATCGTGATATGCCCGTCTTCTATCTGCTTCGACAGAGGATTCGATTCAGGGTCTTCCTTCAGATTTCTGTAGCTTCCCCGGTCCCATAGAAGGACCGTGCCTCCTCCATACTCGCCTTCGGGGATATTCCCTTCGAAGTCTCCGTATTCAAGGGGATGGTCTTCCGTTGGAACGGCGAGCCTCTTTTCCGATGGATCGGTTGAAGGACCTTTTGGAACGGCCCATGACTTGAGAACTCCATCGACTTCTATTCTGAAATCGTAGTGAAGCCTCGAAGCAGCATGCTTCTGAATGATGAATACTGGCCTCTCATTTGACCATTCAATAGAGGCCTCTCTTCCGTCCGGTTCCGATGTCTTGCTGAAATCTCTCTTTTCCACGTATTTATCTAGTTTCTCTTCTCTTTCTTTAACTGTTCACCTCCTGACATGGCAACGTATGTGAAAGCTGAAGTACCACACCATTGAACAGAGGATATTCGGCTTAATTATACCAGCCGGAGATCGGCTGTTTTCCAAAAACCGAAGCTTCAACAATTCGTGCTTTTAGTATTTTCAGCCTATGATAAGGGTTATGGAACAAGATCTCTGATCTTCCCGTCGTCTTTCATCTTTCTGGCGAGATAGATGAACGGTGTGTCTAGAACGGCAACGACCCATTTCAGAATATAAGTGGACCAGAATATCTGCCACCAGACACCTGCCGAAAAGACTCCCGCAAAGGCTATGACAGTGAAGACAGCCGTATCTATCAATTGCGAGATCATTGTACTCGCGTTGTTCCTTATCCAGATGTGCCGTTTCTCGGGGAACCTCTTCTTCCAGAAGTCGTATGCCCAGACGTCGTGCAGCTGAGAACACCAGTATGCGGCAAGGCTCGCAAGAGCTATACGGGGAAGGAGACCAAATGCCACAGAAAGGTGTTCTTGAGAAAAGTCCGAAGGGTGGGGCTCGAAGGCGAGCGCAATCTGCATTATCACCGTAACGGATATTAGAGAGAAGAATCCGATATAGACCGCCTTCCTGGCCTCTTTCTTTCCGTGGTTTTCCGATAGGATGTCTGTAGCGAGAAAAGAGGTCGCATATACGATATTCCCGAGCGTGGCGGCCATCCAGAAGAGAGAGACTGTCTTTATAACCTGAACGTTAGCTATTATCGCGGCAATAGCTACCCATACGTAAAGGCCCGTCTTTCCCCACCATCTGTATGCTATGGTAATCAAAGCGAAGTTCACTACCAGCATCACAAACCAGAGAATCTCATTCATCTATATCTCCTTCTTCATATGATCTTGGAAACTTAGAAGTTCCCTTTCGCATTTTATCGTATAAAAGCCCTTCAAACCACTCCTGGATGTTTCGTTTGATCTCATATGGAATTGCATCTGATAATAGAAGAAAAAAGCACAATTAGAAGCGGAAAGAGGTCACTGCAACTAGGCCGGACGGGGCGTCAAGAAAACACCGTTACCATGAGAATTTCGCGCTTTCCTGTATATTCCTGCTTACAGTCTATACGGAGCTTTGGGATGAGCAGTTCAATCGCGGCTGGCAAGATTCGTTGATCTCGGTTCGTCGGAGATCTCCTCGATCTCTTCCAGTTTTTCGTTTACCTCGGCAAGTGCTTCTATCTCCCTGACTTTTGGGAGCAGCCTGCTTTCGAAAGAGCCCACACCGTCATTGTAGGCCCTTACGGCGTTTTTGAGATGGCCCTGCAATCTGCTGTAATGGGAAAAAAAGACCCCAAATCTCTCATAAAGTTCCTTAGAGGCTTGAACGAGACGCTCGGCATTTTCTGTAAGACTGTACTGCTGCCATCCATATGCGACGGACTTTAGCAAAGCAACGAGATTTACAGGAGAGGCGATCAAAACCTTTCTTGAAACAGCATATTCGAAAAGTTCAGGATCTGCGAGAAAAGCGGCGTTGATTGCCGACTCCAGAGGAACGAACATGACAACGAAATCGGCCGTTCTACTGAAGGCCTCAGAGTATTTCTTGCCGGCAAGCCTGTTGACCGTATCGCGGACATTCTTCGCGTAGTTACCCATGAGATGCTTTCTAAGAGATTCGTCTTCTTCTTCCAGCGCGGTCAAATAACTGTCCAGCGGCACTTTGGCATCAACGGGAATGAAGGCGTTATTGGGCAGCTTCACTATCATGTCCGGTCTACCGTTATCGATAGACTCCTGTTCCACAAAGTCAACATGTTCGGTCATCCCACTGAGCTCAACAATGCGTCGAAGCTCTATCTCGCCCCAACGGCCGCGTGTCGATCTGTTCCTCAAGGCGCTCTTGAGATCCGTTACGCCCTGTCTGAGGTCGGTGTTGGCTTCGGAAAGCATCTTCAGCTGTTCTTCAAGAGCTTTATAAGCTCCTTCCCTTTTCGATTCAAGCTCTTTAACATTTTTCTCGAGCTTTTCGAGATTGTCTCTTACAGGGCTGACAAGGCTCTCGAAATCCTTTTTCTGGCTTCCCCAGTCTTCTTTCTGGAGTTTCAGAAGGCCAGAGAACTTGTCGTTTGCCTGTCGAATGAAGTTTTCAGTACTGGAATTCAAAACGTCCGAGGAAATCGCTTTAAAAGTTGATTCAAGTTCCTCCTTCGCAGAAGTCAGCCACTCGAGCTTCTCATCTCTATCCGAGACATCCCTTTCGAGATCCTTAAGGCTTAGCTGTAGCTCCTGATTCTTCTTGATGCTCCGGGATAATCTTCTAACTGATGCAATCGCGAAGAGAAAGGAGATCAGTGTAACTATCGACAGAATTATCAGGGCGATAAGCATACTTAACCCTCCATCCGTAACGAGACGGTCTATCCGCCATCAAATAAAAACCATACAAAACAAATAAACGAATGAATACCTAAATATTATAACAATTCGTCTCGCTGCCGTCAAAACAGGCTATGAAGCTTGAAAGAGATTGAGCGGGAAATCATTCATGTTTTTCGTCTTCTCCAGAGGTTAAACGCCGATCCCCATCGACACAAATAACCAGTGAATCAATCAAGAGACGAGTCTTCTTGCCAGTTCGACTGCTGCCGAGCTGTCTGGAGAATAGCCGTCTGCCCCGATTTCTTCGGCATAGGTCTGGCTGACAGGGGCCCCGCCTATCAAGACCTTCACATCGTCACGAATTCCTGCCTTCTTAAGTTCTTCAATCACTCTGGGCATATTCAGCATGGTGGTTGTCAACAGGGCTGAAATCACAAGAATATCGGGCTTCGCACCCTTGGCTGCCTCAACGAACTCTTCGGGCTTCACATCGACACCTAGATCGATTATCTCGAAGCCCGCTCCCTTGAGCATCATGCAGACGAGGTTCTTTCCAATATCATGGAGATCTCCTTCTATGGTACCGGCGACTACCTTCCCGATCTTCTTGACCCCTCCGCTTACAAGAAGCGGCTCTATAAGGTCCATACACTGGTTCATCGCTTTTGCGGCAACAAGGACCTCGGGAACGAAATACTCGCCCTCCCTGAAGAGCTTCCCGACTTCGTCCATACCCGGGATAAGCGCACCATCAAGGATTTCCTTCGCGCTGAGTCCTTCCGCGAGAGCCTCTTCAGTGGCTACCTTTGCCTCTGCCGGCATTGTCTCGATTATCGCCTTCCTTATCTTCTCCAGACTTTCCATCTTCAACCTCCCGTACAGTTTTCAATATTCAAAGAGCAAGGCATAAAAAACGTAAATCCGAAAGATTTCTTCAACGCCTTTCTCCAAAGAGTCTATCTATTACCTTTTTCACGGTAGTGACGCCGCTTATTCTGTGGACCTCGCTTCCGCAGAAGGCGAACCCGTTTTCCAGATCTCCCTTGCAGGCATTCAATAGTGCCTCCGCAATGCAGTAAGGCGCTTCTTTATAATTACATGTCTTTATGCATTGATAGGCGCACTTGAAGGGCTTTCTTTTACCATTTTCGACATCCTCTATGAACTTGTTCCTGATTGCTCTTCCTGGCATTCCCACGGGACTCTTGATTATCGTGACATCTTCGCTGCGCGCATCGACAAATGCCTGCTTGAACCTGTAGTCTGCATCGCACTCTTCCGTGGCAACAAAGGCCGTTCCCACTTGAACAGCAGAAGCTCCCAGCTTGAAGACTCTCTCGACATCATCTCTGTCAAATATGCCCCCGGCAGCTATAACAGGTATATTCTTCCCAGTATCAAGTTTTACTCTATCAACAAACTTTCTAATTTCAGGTAACGTCTTCTCCAGCGAACTCTCTTCGGAAAAAATCTCCTCGACTCTGTATCCGAGGTGGCCGCCCGCCTTAGGTCCCTCCACAACGAAGCCGTCGGGGACGTATCTGTACCTGCCAAACCATCTCTTGAATATTACGGTCGCGGATTTCAGAGATGAGACCACAGGAATGATGGCCGTCTCCGATCCTTCTTCGAGATAAGAGGGAAGATCTAGAGGCAGTCCTGCGCCTGAGACGATCACGTCTATCTTCTCCTTCACGGCCGTTGCCACCATCTCTGCGTAGTTTGTGAGGGCCACCATTATGTTGACTCCCAAAACCCCTTTTGTCTTCTCCCTTGCCCTTCTTATGGTATTCCTGAGGCCATCGATGCTTGCCTGCCTGAAGTTGCTTCTGTAACCTTCAACCGTCATACCTATACCTGCCGTTCCAATGACCCCTATTCCACCTTCATTAGCAACGGAAGCGGCCAGGTTGTCCAGAGATATTCCTACGGCCATTCCTCCCTGAATTAGCGGAAGCGATGTTTCATGATTCTTTATCTTGAAGACTTCTATGTCGTCACATCCTCTCGATGCCTAAAGTGTGCATGATTCATAATAACCTAATTTGATGACCAAACTATTCTACTTTGAAAAGAATTCGATTAAGTCGTCTGCCGATTACTCTTTTATCCATTTGTACTATCCTTACTCCGATGAAAGATCGCAGAGAAACCCGTGAATCTCCACCATCGCCAGTGTATCCATCCTGCAGTACTCAAGCATATCTCTTCTTATTTTTTCTATCTCTGACTCTCTGTAATTTCCAAGAGCCATGTTCACGAAAACATATCTGGCATCGTCACCGTTGTGTATAAACAGTCCCTCATAACCAACACCTTTCACTAGCGCAGGAAGAAGCCTTTTGATCGAGAAGCTTCCGCCGAAGTCGGGATGATATATGTGGTTTTTCACAAGGAGTTCTGAATCTACAAACATCTCCGAGAAGGATATGAGCTGTTCTGAAAGCTCCGGAAAATCTTTGTATCTGTTAGACAGCCATCTCAGAATATTCCTCTCGACGGAAGCATGGTGTGCCATAAGTGTTCTGCAGTCCTTGAGGTCTTCAACCAGCCTTTCGGCTAGCAGAAGACTCTCATCCCTCGAAGGATTGTCGAAGAGAAACTCCCTGTGTTCCAGGACGTCCGAGACTTCCCTTCGAATGTGCAGTGAATACTGATAAGGAATACCCTCGTAGGGAGCCAATCCATCGTACAGGGGGATGACTGAGGCGGCGGTCTCGAAATCGAGATAACCTATTGGATACTTGAAGCTGTTCAGTTTTTCTCGCAGTTCTTCTGGTTCGTCAAACACAATCCTTCCTTCTTTAGCTCCGCGAAAGACCCTCTGCAAAAGGGGTTTGTCGCCGAGTGCCTCTCGCGGAAGCTCTTCTAGATAGAAGTATCCCCTTTCGATCAAAGCATCTGTCTTGTCGGCACCCAGTCTGGGAAGCTCAAAGATGCTAAGCTTCCTTTCCAGGCCGAAGCATCTTCTAAGATGCTCGCAGTCCCTGCATTTGTATCCCAGCGAACCGGAAGGGATCAATGTTGAAGTCAGGATAACTGAGGCAGGTTCGAGTTTTGCCTTTATCTCACTTTTCTGGGCAGAGACCTCGTTTGTTACATCTATGATCTCAAAGAGCTTCCGGTCCTCGTCGCCCTTGCGATACATCCTTGAGACCATTATCAAGCAGGCTCTATTGACTCTGTGACCCAAGCTTTCTATGACAGATACCGTGTAAGAAAGATCCCTTATGTAGTCCTTTGTGTTCGATGAACCGGCAAGGCTGGACTTGACCTCGAAGACATCCAGTGACTCGCCCTCTTTTATCACAACATCGGCCCTTGAGACGAAATCGCCGCTGATAAAGGCAGGTTCAAAAAGAGTTACGGATTCCCTATCGCCGATAATCCGTTCGGTTATGAAGGATGCCTCAAATGGATCCAGTTCCTCTATCAGAATACCTTCGGGAAAGAGACTTCTAGCCCTTCTGCCGACATCGAGGCCTTCTTTCATCCTGAAATCTTCTGCAATGGTCGGCCTGAATTCCCGGGGCTCATTCCTCTCTATCCATCCCCTGACAGGGCAGTAATCGTACTCTAGAAAAATCTTCTTAGTAATAAGTCTCATCTGGCTTCACCTCGAGGCATGAAGAGAGTTGAATGCGGGACATCAGACTCATCTCATGATGATTATAACAGTACCGACAGGTCCGATTTTCAAGCCTTGTTTCGAGCCTTCATCTTTTCCACAACTGCAGGTACGCATTCGTCGAGGCTTTATTTGAGATATGGATTGATGCTAGAATGCTTTTGATGAATACCCGATACACTTGAATCTGATCGGAGCTTCCGAAGTTTTGAGCCTTTGAAAAAAATGGGGGGATCTAGTTGAAACCGGCACCCGATTTTTCAGTGATTCTGGACGTCTTCAGGCGTAACGGAGAACCTTGCAGAGTTCCTTTCTTTGAACTCTTTGCCGACGATGAAATAATGGAAGAAGTGATGGGCTACAAACTGGTCAAAGTAGAAGAAGATTCCGACAGGTACTTCGACCAGCTGGTCGGTTTCTACGATGAAATGGGATATGACTATGTTCCCTTCTATCAGGCTCCCCGCTTTCCCACTCCCGATTACATCCATGGTGAGGACACGGCCACTTACAGGAGAGAGAGCAGGAAGTGGATGAACGAAAAGGGTGGGCCGATTAAGACCATGAAAGACCTCCAGGAATCGGACTGGCCGAAGCCAGAGGAAGCTGTTGATTTCGACCTTTTCCGTAAGCTGGGAGACCACCTTCCGGAAGGAATGAAAGTAGTTGGAGGGGCTTCCGGTGGCCCATTTGAGCACTCCAGCTTCCTGATGGGTGTCGAGAATCTCTCTATGGCCGTTTACGAGGATCCCGAGCTGGTCAACACTCTCAACGAAAAGATCGGCAATGTTCTGGTCGGAGCCGCGAAGATAATCTCTTCGATGGAATGTGTAGGCGCCTACTGTTTTGGAGACGATCTGGGATACAAGACATCGACCATCTTCTCTCCGAGACATCTCAGAAGACTGGTCTTCCCCTGGTACAAAGAGATAGCGAGTGTGGCACATGCAAACGGTAAACCCTTCGTCCTTCATAGTTGCGGAAACTTAACCACTGTGATGGACGATATAATAGACGCCGGAGTCGATGCAAAACACTCCTTTGAAGACCAGATAATGCCTGTTCCCGAAGTGAAGCGAAGATGGGGCAAGAGAATTTCGATCCTCGGAGGAATAGATGTTGATTTTCTATGCCATGCCTCCGTCGAGCAAGTCAGGAGTCGGACACTCGAGACTCTCGAACAATGTGCTCCGGGAGGCGGGTATGCTTTGGGTACGGGCAACACCGTCGCCAACTACATCCCGGTGAAAAACTATCTCGCAATGCTGGAGGCCGGAAATGAATTCAACTCTCGCTAGATACTTTGAACCGGTTTCCGATTCGGTTGGTTCATGGTAGAACGCGAGAAAAACGTCTCGGTTTTGAAAGGCATACCTTTCGAAATAAATGAGGCTTCGCTTGGTGAAAGCCTGCGTATCAGAGCCGGTTCTGAGGAAGAGGCTGCTTTCAAAGAGCTCGTCGAGAAAGCCCGTGAGACTGCAAACCCAAAGGCAATCTACAGAACCTGCTTCGTCGACAGCGTTAACGGCGACGAAGTTACGATAGACGGGGTTCGCTTCGAGAGCCGTCTCCTGTCGAAAAAACTCCATTCGGTGGGCAGAGTCTTCCCATTCGTCATAACTTCCGGACGAGAACTTTACGAGTACCCGCTCGATCGTGCAGACTTTCTCAAGATCTTTCTCTGGGATAGCTTGCTGGAGCACGTACTCCATGAGGCAGCCGGATTCATGAGAAGGGAGATTTCAAGGAACAACCTGATCGAGAATCTAGTCTGGATGTCTCCGGGTTCGGGAGATGCGGAAATCTGGCCTTTGCAGCAGCAGAAGGAGTTGTTTTCCTTGATTGGAAATGTGAAGGAGGAAATTGGGGTCGAGCTGAAGGAATCTCTTCTCATGATTCCGACGAAGTCGATTTCGGGGATCGCCTTTCGATCCGAGAAGGATTACAGGAGCTGCATGGTTTGCAGAAGGGTTAACTGTCATTACAGAAGTGCCCCATATGATGAGAAGCTGAGAAACTCCCTTGAATAGAATAGCCAAATCTCGTCGCCAGGAAAGAGCCCGCTGCAGCGGAGCTATCGAGTAAAGGGATAGACCATATGGAATCGAGGATACAGATGAGGAGAGAAGATAGACAATGAAAGAAGCTGTGCATAAGGTCATATTCCTGCCTTCGCAAAGAACAGTGACGGCAAAGAGAGGCGAGCTTCTGCTCGATGTTTTGAGAAGGGAGTCGCAGCCAGTAAGTGCCGTATGCGGAGGAAGGGGAAACTGCGGAAAGTGCAAGGTCCTTTTAGATGAAGGAAGCGAGGCCTTCCCGCCGACCCTTACCGAGGCAAGACTTCTGACCCGAGACGAGATTGCGGCCGGATACAGGCTGAGCTGCCAGTTCAAAGTCATGACCGATGTCAGAGTCAAAACGGAGGATCCGGAAGTGGATTCTGCAGTTTCCAAGCCGTCTCTTCCTAAGATCATGATACGAGAGATATCCCCACAGGTTAGGCTAGAAGAGTTTTCTCTTTCAAAGCCGGATATCCATGACCAGGTTTCAGACTACTCAAGACTGATCAGTGCTCTCGTTACAGAAAGACCACGGATTGACAGACTGAATCTTCTTAGAAACCTTCCCCGCATCATAAGGGAGATGGATTACAGAGGCCGGGCCGTCATGTACGGAAGCGAAGTAATAGACATACTACCTTTCTCTGACGAAAGTGGAATCTTCGGTGTCGCTATCGACATCGGCACGACAACTATCGCAGTTTACCTGGCGGATCTCAAGTCGGGAGAGATTCTTGCTGTTCGATCTGCCCCAAATCCCCAGTCTTCATATGGCCAGGATGTCATTTCCAGGATAGATTACACTATGAAGAGAGATAAGGGAGTCGATGAACTGAGAGCGGCAGTTCTTACCACACTGAACAAGCTGATCGACGATCTTTGCAGAGAAAGCGAAGTATCGAAGGAAAGGATCTACGACACTTCGATAGTGGGAAACACGACGATGATCCATATTCTTCTCGGAATAAGCCCCGAGAGAATCGCCTCATCACCTTTCATACCTGCATTCACCGGAGGAAAGGTATTCGAATCACGGGAACTCGACCTGGAAGAGTCCATTCCAAGTTCGAAAATCTACATAATGCCTGGAATCTCTGCCTACGTAGGCTCGGATATAACGGCCGGTATTCTCTCGTCGGGATTCGTCGAAGATTCCGGCAACGTTCTCCTCGTAGACATCGGAACCAACGGAGAGATGGCCCTCAAAAGGGGCGACCGAATCTTCACCTGCTCCACCGCGGCAGGTCCGGCATTCGAAGGAGGCAACATAAGTCAGGGGACTATTGCCAGGTCGGGAGCGGTCGATCATGTGTGGCTCAACGGAAGAGATATCGGGTTCAGTACGGTGAATGGGTCGAAGGTCTCTGGAATCTGTGGTTCGGGATTGATAGACGCGATTGCCGTGATGATAGGTGCGGGTATTCTTGGCGAATCGGGACGAATCAAAGGAGAGTACTTCGAGCTTGAAGGCCCTGCGGGCATAGTGCGTATAAACAAGAGAGACATTCGTGAAGTGCAGCTTGCAAAGGCAGCCATTCGAGCGGGAGTATCCGTTTTGATGGACCGGGCAGGCATCGAAACGCGAGACATCGACAGGATTTTGCTGGCCGGAGCCTTCGGGAACTACATCGACCCCAAGAACGCTCTGCGAATAGGCATGCTTCCCAATGTCCCAGTCGTAAGAGTCTGGCCCGTCGGAAATGCGGCCGGTCTTGGGGCAGTTCTGGCAGTTCTGGACAGCGGAATTCGAGAGAGAGCGGAAGATCTTAGCAACAACATATATTACGTTGAACTATCTGGCAGAAAGGATTTCAACGAGATTTTCGTTGACAATCTTGCCTTGAGGGAGGGATAAGCAATGGCCTTCAATAGATCAATCATACCTTTGCTCGGCGCACCGGGCGCAAGACTGACGGAAACGACGCTCAAAGAGAATCTAACAAATGCGGAAATCCAGTTTAACTCTCTGGCCAAGATTATGGATGAGTTTCAGCCAGACGGAATCTTCTTCATGATGGACCTAACGGTCGAGGCCGAGGCGTTGGGACTGGAAGTCGGTTTCCCCGAGGATGACAATCCCTACGTAAAGGAACATCCAATAAAGGGACCGGCCGAGCTTTCCTCAGTAGTGAACTCCTGGAGGGGAGTGTCCGGGAGAATGGGGGTCTTCGCAGAAGTTGCAGAAAAAATGGCAAGAGAATTGCCGGGAAAGAGGGGCAGCTACGTTATCGGTCCACTCAGCCTAGCAGGAGAACTCGTTGGGGTTACAGACCTCTGTATGAAACTGATAGAAGATCCGGCTTTTGCAGAGAGCGTAATAGATTTCTGCTCAAGGGTTGTAAGTGAATACTCGAGAGCGCTAATCGACCACGGCGCAGATATGATAGCAGTGCTTGAACCGACGGCGGTACTTTTGTCTAAGAGACAGTTTAAACGTTTCGTACTTCCGTATTTTGAAAGGCTAAGATCCGACCTTTCAAAACCTTTGATTTACCACATCTGTGGAGACACGGAACACATAGTAGAACCTATGGGCGCCAGCGGCGCCTACGGATTGAGCCTTGACAGCATGGTGGACCTGAAGGCTGCAGCGGAGAGAGTTCCCGAAGATGTTTTTCTTATAGGCAACATAGATCCGGTTAAGGTCTTTCTTCAGTCAAATGAAGAGGAAGTCGAAAGAGAGACTGCAATACTTCTCGAGAAAATGAAGGCCGTTCCCAACTTCATCTTGAGTTCAGGCTGCGACATCCCACTGGAGACCCCTCCAGAGAACATCTCCGCCTTCTTCAGAGCCGGCAGGAATTATCGTTCGTAACAGAACGTCTCAAGTCTAGAACAAGAGCAGTTTCTTCAGCGGGTATTATCGGAACCGTATTCGTATGCGCACTCGAAAAGTCTGAAGATCTTCTCGGGTGGCACTTCGGCCTGAATGTTGTGGATGGGAGAAAAGACAAAGCCTCCCCCCGGAGAAAAAATGTCGATGCGGCGGCGAATATCCTCCTCAAGGTCCTTTAGTGTTCCGAAAGGCAGGACGTGCTGTGTATCGCATCCCCCTCCCCAGAAGACGATATCTCTTCCGAATTCATTCTTTAGCCTTTCCGGCTCCATATTCTTCGCGTTGGTCTGAACCGGATTCAGTATCTGAACACCGACTTCTATGAAATCTGGTATGAAGGTGTAGACTGACCCGCAGGAGTGAAGAAAGATGAAAAGATCGGGTTTCTTCCTGTGAATGAAGTCGCACAGGGTTTTAAGTCTAGGTTTGAAGATAGATCTGAAAATTCGTGGCGAAATCGCGGTGTTCTCCTGGGTGCCGTAATCGTCGCCGATCTGAATAATATCTATATCGTCTCCCAGGGCGGAGAGATACTTCTCCAGATCTACAAGATAGGTCTCGAGAAGCCGGTCAAGAAAGAACTCCATGAGAGACCGATCGGTAATGAGCCTCTCCATGAACTCCTGGTACCCGAACATTGAATGGCCGGCCTCAAGGAAGTTCCCCCCGAAAGCCCCGATCACGGCGCAGTCTGTTGATTCGCGTATTCCCGTGAGCTGAGCCTTCAAAAACTCGATTTCCTCGCCGGTCAATCTTGGCAAAACAAGGGCCGAGATCTCCTCTTTTCTCCCGGCATGGGCCAGGGGAAAGTAACTCCTGTCGAAGTAGTGGCCGCCTCTGGGCATTGTCGCGACTTCGACACCGTCCCTCTCGATTACGAGTGAACCGTCCTCTTTCACTTTCGGGTCGAATCCATCTGGAAAGAGGTATCTCGACCCATCATCGAAGATGTCTCGCCCGTTCCAGGAATCGATTCGAGTTCCAAAGCCTCCATTCAGTCTCTTGAGTTCGATCGCATCGGAATGGACTTCTCTCCTGATCTCCTCATCTACAAAGGCAAGCATCTGGTGAACATCAAAAACCCTTACTGGAAGATCACAGTAACCAAGATAGTCGGCGAGTTTTCTGTAAGCCTTGACATGAATGCCGGTCGACCTCATTCCTCCCAGATCGATCGGAACTCTGTCTGATTCAGAATGTCTCATTGCAGAGACTATTCTTTCCCTAGATGTCACTTTAGTCTCCTTGGCCTCTAAGTCTACCGTTTGTCAGTTTGGTGTTGGCTGTTTTCACATCTCTTCCCTCTCAAGGATACGCTCATTGTAGAGGAGTTCCGTGTAGTTGTTCAAGAGTTCTCTGGAGTGGTCCACAATTTGGAAGGGATCTCCGCCTTTCCACATTCTGGTTGCCAGGACGGGATATCGTTCTGGTAACTTTCTAAACTTGAAACTCTCCTGCAGCCCTTCGAAGTAGTCATGATTAACGTGAGTACAGTTCAGAAGGCAAAGAGCGGTTTTCATTTCTAGCAGGGTCTCTATCACTGCGCAGTAAATATCCTCGTATCTCTTCCTTGCGATGCAGGAGAAGATTCTCCCGCACGACTCGAATACGAGCTCCGAGAGATTCTCCTTCAAAGCCCTCCTGAACTTCACTTCAGGAACACGGCAAGCGAGATCATAATACTGCTCGGGCTTCGATGCATCGCCCTCCAGTACGACAAGGTTCTTTACGAGTCCAGCATAGAATGGCCATTCAACTCCCGGTTCCTCGAGTATTCCGCAGAGTTTCTTTTCAGTTATCGAATTTGTAGTGATCGGGACCAAGCCTTCCAGAAAGGCTTTCTTGGGAACCTCTTCCCTTGTTATCATAAGCATTTCTAGGTCGGACCAGTGAGTATCGGTCCCTCTTGAGGTGGAACCATACAGGCAGAAGCAAATCAGATTATCCTTCATCTCTCTCGAAAGCCTCCCGGAAATCTCCAGAGCCAGGTTGTACCTCTCCTCATGTGTCAAGTGATCTCCACCTTCTTATTCTCCAAAACCGTCCTCTCTGAGATTTCTTCACAGATCATAGACTGTTAAGGAGGATTTCTTTCGGATTGTCATGGAGAAGCCGTTCCGCGATTCTTACCGCCTGTGAAACAGTAAGAATTCTATCTCCTATCTTCTCCGCAAGAACCCGGGCGATGTTTTCTCTCGCGATCTTTAAATGTCCGTAGATCGCGTCAACGATTGCATAGTCCCCGCCAAAACCGGATATCTTGTTGAACGGCACCAAGTCCAGAAAATTGCTCAAAGCGTTCCGTGCAGAAACTGGCGATATGATGTGAGACCAGCACATGTCGATGAAGACGTTTGGATAGGTCTTGGCAAGGGCCGCAGTTACTCCCCAGTAAGGATATCCTATGTGAAAGAGATCAAATTTCACGCGCGGATATTTTGAAAAGAGATTTTCCAGTAGTTCGGGATTAGAATTGCTCAGTATTCCACGATTGCCTTCGAGAAGCCCGGTGTGAAACTGAATGAAAATACCCCGTTCATTTGCCGCTGAAAGTATGTGATGCATCACATAATCCTGCACTATTTCGGGAATCAAGAGGCCTCTGTTACGATCGGGACCTCTTCTTCCCCTTTCTTCAAGGGCCTTACGAAACGCAGTTGCGGCATCGTCTAGACTAACTTCTTCGAATCTAATCGGCCTGTGATAGGCCAGAACGCTCTTCAGACCGACGATGCCGTTCGAAATATTCTCGTCTAACTCCAATTCGAAGACCTCGAGCCAGTCTTTGAGCGATCTGATTTCTACTGCATAGGTCTCCTCCAGCCAACCAACTATATCGAATTCCGGAGGCATAGGAATTATGTAGTTTTGTGGCTGCCAGACCCTTCTGAAAAGGCTCCTGTCACACTCGAATCGGCCGGTCCATGGATCAATTATCGCGAGTTCTATGTTACATAAATCCTTCAGGATCTCTTTCAAGTGTCCCGGTCTGTTTGCCTCCCCGAACTTCTTTCCTAGCTCCTCTATTGTTGAACCCCTTATTCCGTCGATCCCGTATATCTCTCTTACCGAATCATCGAGCGCCCTGCCGTAACCGGTGTGCCTGCAGAACTCCCAGTGACGTTCGATAAGTTCCCATCGCCTGACTAGATCCCTCTCACTATCTCTAGCGACGGCCAGAACCTCCGGGTCGAGCCCCGAAGAGAGCAGGTCGGAGCTCATGTAGTGAATGAGAAACTCTTGAAGAACATCGTTGCGCCCCTGGAGCAAATCTTCCGAATGGACCAAGTGTTCATGTGTGTCGATCACCGGAACCTGCCTTATGTAATCTAGGATCTCTTTATAGTCTTCCATTTTCTTTCCTGATTCCATATCTACGGATTGCTGAAGCGACGATCCTGTTAATGAGATCTTCGTAGCTCCACCCTCTGGCTTCGGCCATCTTAACGATATCGGAGTAGTCCGGTACAAGAAGAGGAAGGGAATTGACCTCCAGGAAGTAGATCTTACCTTCGTCGTCGATCTTCAAATCGATACGACAATAGTCTTTTAGGTCAAGCACCTGGAAGACCCTCATCGAAAACTCGCTTACAACCTTTTCCTCTCTCCTTGAGATCTTTGCAGGGCAGATGTAATTCGTCTCGTCACCGTGGAACTGTTTCACCCTGTAGGAATAGAAGGTTTCAAGGTGATCTGGCAGTGACGAAAAATCTATTTCCATGATCGGGAGGACTTCACTGTTAACAATCCCGACGGTGAACTCCCTTCCTTCAATGAATCTCTCAACAAGAGCGGCCTGTTCAAATCTCTCGTGAATACGTGAAACCGCTTTCTGCATGTCATCAACGCTTTCCACAACCGAGTCCTCCCAGATACCCTTTGCGCCGCCTTCCTTAACGGGTTTGACAATCGCCGGACTGAACGGCAGGCTGTCGGCAGTTTCTCCGGGACGTACCGAAAAGAATTCGGGAGTGGATATTCCATAGGCCTTCATGATTAACTTTGTGAGCGTCTTGTTTATACAAAGAGCGTTGGCCGTAGTGCCCGAACCGGTGAAGGGTATGCCCAGAAGATCCAGCACGGCCGGAAGGTGGACCTGTCTCTCTGTATCGCCCATACCGGTAGCGAGATTGAATATGAGATCGGTACCTCTAAGTCCGCCGACAGCATCGATCTCAAATGGTTTCGAATCAACTTCGAAACTCTTCTCGAGTGAGTTCACAACACTATTGACCATCTTTTCATGATGAAGATCGAGCGGCGTGTCATGAACGACAGTAATTCTCATAACATTCCTCCTTGGTATATCTCAGAATTATCACTACAAAAGAATTATACATACTCCAGATTTTCGACTTCTAAATGAGTATCAGTATTAGGGAAATCCCGTCACGAAGATATGGTGGACTTCTATATGTGTTACTGATAAAGCGCATCGCCTTAAGTAGTAACGTTTAGTATTTCTTCCCTATCGAATTCTCTGGCAACGGCAAGCGCCCTTCCTCTGTACCAGATGGAAGATCTCCCCTGCGCCCTGTCTCTGCCGACAATTCCAATAGCCATTGAATTTACGAGATAGCGAATCTTCTCTCTACCTGACGATGCCTTGATCGGCCCGTCACGAAACCATGTCCTCTCCTGCGTCGAGTCACTCAGTCTTCCCTTCCACAAGGCAAAGTTGCATGATGGGACAAGAACTGTATCACAGCCCGCGGCATCCAGTTTCTCTATTTCGCTATGAAAGAACATGTCGTAACAGATTGCAATACCAATCACTCCTA
Organism: Mesotoga sp. BH458_6_3_2_1; assembly: GCF_003664995.1. Classification (NCBI taxonomy): domain Bacteria; kingdom Thermotogati; phylum Thermotogota; class Thermotogae; order Kosmotogales; family Kosmotogaceae; genus Mesotoga; species Mesotoga sp. BH458_6_3_2_1. The sequence goes on from NZ_JFHL01000021.1 coordinate 81,719, forward strand.
TCTCCGTGTGCACGACGTTATGTTCTTGTTCCCCTCTGGAGAAGATAATGGAACTCTCGGCCTCAGTGAGATTGTGTTTTAAAGCCCTCGCTACAACCTTTCCCGAAGGGTTGTAGAAGTAGGCGAGGTTGTAGAGCTTGCCGTTCCGGATGAATCTCCCTTTTTCCGATTCAGTGTCGACAACCGGCAGCAGGATCGAAGGCGCTAGAAGATAAGTACCGAACTCCTTTGCAATGCCTTCGAAGACATCATGATAGTAGGCTTCAATCTCAAGAGCATCTTTCAGAAAGGCCTTCTTGAAGGGATTGAAAGAAAGCCCCATATTCTTGATCGCATATTTGACAAGAGTCTTTGCCGTCGTCTCCTCAAAGCTCAGCTTCCTGAAGGATGGGTAGAGAAAGGTCGCAAAAAACTCCGGGAAGACCACAATGTGGTTCCTTCCCTTCCATGTCAGAGAGGCCTCGGCTATATAGTCCCTCATCTTTCTGCGAAATACCTCTTCTCCAAATGAATCCTGATCGAACCAGACCTGTATTGCAGTAAGATCAGTGTCTTTCATGACGCGAGCTTAACAATGATCAGAATTAGACCAATAACCAATAAGATCGGCAGGAAAACAACTACCAGACCTGCTATTGCAAATATTACTATCATTATCACTCCCACGCCGGCCACAATCATTATCAACGCAGGGAAGAACCTAATCGCAAGATAAAGCAGGAACAATGCGCCGACGATGGCTAGAAAAGTGTTCAAGAGATCACCTCCGTTCACTGGTCATTGACAGTATAACGCATAGACTATATAATTCTCTAGGCAATGAAGCTTGCCTTGGAGAACAGTCCTCCAGAACCGCCACCAGCTGATAGCTTCTACCAAATTCGCAGTCTGGTTCTGCTTGACTCTGGAGGAACATATGATTCTAAGCATCTCCCTTATAGTGATTCTCTCGATCGCAGTACTTTCACTCTTTGAAAGAGTTCGTCTTCCCGGTCTTATAGGCCTGGTATCGCTTGGAATAGCTTTGGGACCCGGTGTAATGAATCTAATCGACGAATCATTGCTCTCAATTTCCGATGAAGTCCGGCTGCTAGCACTAATAGTCATACTTATGCGAGCCGGTCTCGGATTGAACCGGAGAATTATCAAGAAGATAGGGCCCCCGGCTCTTCGTCTTAGTTTTCTTCCCGGTCTCTTCGAAGGTTTCTCAATCATGGTAGTGGCTCACTTCCTGCTGAATCTCAGCCTCATTCAAGGCGGAATGCTAGGCTTCATAATTGCGGCGGTGTCGCCTGCGGTAGTAGTTCCCGAGATGCTAAGACTGAAAGAAAGGGACTTCGGAAAGAGAAATGAAATACCTTCTACAATTCTAGCGGCAGCTTCAATAGACGACGTCGTGGCCATTACACTCTTTACAGTGTTTTTGGGAATTGAAGGAGGACAGGACGTCAGTATCGGAATGTCCTTTCTTATGGTGCCAGTAGAGATTATTCTCGGCATATCTCTTGGCGCGATAATTGGGTTCCTCTTCAGCTTGCTGTTCAAGAGATTCCATATTAGGGACACTAAGAAGGTTCTCTTGATCCTATCTGTTGCATTCGTTTTCCATAAACTCGAGGAAGTACTCCCGGTAGCAACTCTCCTGGGAGTGATGGCGATAGGTTTTGTACTTAGAGAGAGACTTCCGGTAGCCGCCGACAGGATTGCGGGGAAGATGGAGCGAATCTGGGTTGTCGCAGAAATATTCTTATTCGTTCTGGTTGGCGCAAGTGTTAACGTAAGTGCGATAGGCGACTCATGGCTTATGGGACTGCTCGTAATTCTACTTGGACTCATATTTAGAAGCGCAGGAGTTCTGGCGGCCACTCTCGGTTCGAAACTGGATATCCGCGAAAGACTCTTCTGCATGATTTCCTATCTGCCCAAAGCCACTGTTCAAGCGGCGGTAGGAGGAATTCCCCTTGCCATGGGAGTCGCTTATGGAGATGTAATACTTTCAGTATCAGTTCTTTCGATTCTGGCAACGGCTCCTCTTGGTGCCATTGGCATAAGACTTGCTGCAAGAAGATTCTCGAAAGGCAGTTGAGAGAACAGATTCCGTTTTCTCTTCGACTCTCTTTCTCAGTGAGTGCAAATGTTAAGGCTATTTTCGATCCAGTGAAGTCGTTTGCTACTCTTGACCTCGTTTCTGTTTCAGACCCAAAAGGAAACCTAAACGGCTGCCTCCTGTTTTCTATCCTCTGCTGCGTCCTTGTGCCGAAGTTATCTCCGTCCAAGAGAAGGTTAGCTCACAATGAGCCCCTAGTAACTGATGTGAATTTCCAGAGCGGTATTCGAATTTATTGAGTGGAATTATCTTCAGAGACTCCCCTGTTCTTCCAGTTGACAACCACTATACCGGCCGAAACCAATACGAGGGCAAATGCCATGTACGAATTTAGGGCCTCTCCCGGAATAAAGGCTGCCGAGAGAAAGACACCGGCCACCGGGATCACGAAACGAAACATAGTGATCTCACCTGCTTTGTGAAAGCTGAGAATCGCGTACCATAAGGAAAAGGCTATAGCCGAAAGAAGCATAGAATATACCAGAAGGAGATTTCCCTTCAGTGTGAAAACAAGCGAATCCTCTTTCAACCCGGGAAGGCCGGAAATCAGGAGAAGAAAGCCGCCGATCGAAAGCTGCCATCCCGACACGAGAAAGGGAGATCGGTTTGCTGACATCCATTTGGCATACATGGTGCCGAATGCACCGATAGTCGCCGCGATCAACATGAATCCGTCGCCCAGAAATACGAAGCTCAGAGTGAAGCCGACTTCAAAATTTGCAAGGAAAACACCGGCGAATCCCAGTATCATACCAAGCGTCTTTTTCCAGCTCAAGCGGTCATTCTTGTATATGTAATGGGCAAGAAGAATAACTAGAAAGTTCTCTCCGGCCATTATTATCGAAGACTTCATACCCGTTGTGTAGCTCAGCCCGTTATAGAAGAAGAAATATAGCAGAAAAGTCTGCAGTATCCCGAGCGCCAGCAAATGGAGGTAGTCTTTCTTCGCGAATCTTGTTCTACCCTTTCTACCAAGGGGTATTGAAAGCACGAGCACCATGATACCGGCCCCCAGAAATCGAATTCCCGCAAAGACAAGTTTGGCTGAAACGTCGTCCGGAGCTATAGACATTTCCTCGTAACTTAGTTTCAGCACGGGAAAAGCACTGCCCCAGAGAATAGAGCAGAATACCGCGGTCAAGGCCGCCATCCACTTCTTTTTCAAAATATCCATGTGACTAGTCTACACTAAAAGGAGGATCACAATCGGACTATTCAGTAGATGCCTTAATGATACCTAACTGAATTATGTTGAGCAATATATTGCTTTTGGAGACGCTAGTACCTGCAACTTCAATCTCTGAGATCTCAGAATCCAAAATAGGGACAAAGAGAGGTTCTAGATTTCGCTTCCAAAAGATGTATTATCTACAGTTATCCAAATCCTTTTTTTGAGGCCTTTCACTTTAAGCCGCATCGAAAAATACAATGCTCGCGAGAATATACATATTCTTCTCAGACAGGGCAACAAGATGCGATCACTTCGCTACACGTAGTCGTTCGATGCCTTCCTCGAATCACGTGAAGCAAATTCTGCATTATTCACCCATGAGCTTGACAATCCAGAGATCGTATTCTCCATTATTCTCTGTAAGATTTCCATCATCGGAATTCGAATAACCAAGAACGACATAGTCATTATCATCAGTCTGTATTACGGAAGTTCCATAATCATCTGAAGTGCCTCCGAGACAGCCTTCCCATATTATCTTTCCCAAAGTTGAAAGTTTTATGAGCCATACATCGAAACCATCCTTGTGTCCTGAAACATCACCATCGGCTGATTTTGTACTTCCCGCTACTACGTATCCTCCGTCCGCGCTCTGAAACACTGACAGAGCAGCTTCGGTGTCTGTTCCTCCTAAGGCATTCTCCCATTCGATTGAACCAGTCTGATCCAGTTTCAGAATCCATGCATCACCGTATCCGTGGTACCCGCTAACGTCACCATCATCTGATCCAGTCATTCCCGCCACAATATAACCTCCATCCGAGGTCTGCATGCCGGAATATGCAGAATCTTCCATGCTGCCGCCAAGAGCCTTCTGCCATTCAATGGTGCCATTGCTGCTAAGCTTCACTATCCACATATCTCCATAGTAAGTGTCGTGAGTACCGGATACGTCTCCATCATCTGAATCTGTCTGACCGCAAAGTAGATATCCACCATCTGTAGTTTGATGTATCGAATTACCGTATTCATCGCCGCTGCCGCCGAGACACTCCTGCCATTCTATTTCGCCGGTCTCATCCAGCTTGACTATCCACAAGTCGCTGCCACCATTGTTGAAAGCAATGTCGCCGTCTGAGGATGACGTATTGCCTAAAACGGCAAACCCGCCGTCAACGGTCTGAATAATCGATCTGAATATATCGCCATTGTTCCCACCCAAAATCTTCTTCCAGATTATTCCGCCAGTCTTATTAATTTTTGCGATCCATGCATCTCCGTAATTCACTGCCTCTTGCTCGAAATCATTACTGTTTATGCTGCTTGAGAAGGTATTGCCGCATAATATGAAGTTACCGTCCGATACCTCTTTAATCGATCTGCCATAGTCGAGATTACTTCCCCCGATGCAGTTCTGCCAGCTAAGCCAACCATTTGGATTGACCTTCGCAATCCATGCATCCCCGTTTCCATGATTGCCACTTACATCGATGTCATTAGAAAGTGTATGTCCCAATATAATGAAGCCTCCATCATATGTCTGACAGATCTCGTTTGAAGAGTCGTTTTTTGTACCGCCCAGACTTCTCTGCCACATCCCTGGAGGAAGAACTTCCTGGAAAGACGCATGAATCGTGTGGTCTGCCATGACATGATAGAAGACATACGAATCGATTTTCCCTACCGATGAACCATCGACAACGACATCCTGTATCGCATAGCCTTTGCTGGGACTAATCGCAAATGACTGACCCCAGCCCTGAAATACAGTTACCTCCCCTGAGGGTGTTATTGTGCCACCGACTCCGGCCGAGGCCGTTATCGTATACGTTTTGATGAATCTGGCAAATATCGTGTGGCCCGCCGTCACATTCTCGAATTCATAGATCGCTACCGGTCCTATAGAGAGTCCATCGACTTCAACATCTTCTATGGCGTAACCCTCGTCCGCAAATATGTTGAATACCTGGTTACCACCTTGAACCACTTCGATATCTCCAGACGGAACAATTCTACCGCCGGCTTCTGCACCAGAAGTAATTGTATGTGTAACGGGCTTGAACTCTACGTGGAGATAATGATTCCTTTCTACGTTTTCAAATGTGTACTCCGTAAGAGTTCCCGCGGATAGCCAGTCAACTATTACTTCATCTGTGTACCAGTCACTTCCCGGAATAATATCGAAAGTTATGTCCTCTCCCAGTTCGACCAGCACCTGCTCTGAATAACGTTTCTCCATCTCGAAGGTTCCCTGCTTGTAAAGGTCTCTACCTTCGCGAACCGTGTAGTTGCCCGAAATGGAAGTCTCTTCAACAGTACCGTCGAAACTGAACAGGTAGTCTTCGACTCCGGGCAGGCTCGATTCCACGGTGAAACTGAACTCTACATCGCCATCTTCATTAACTGAACCTTTCAAAGCAATATCGTGAGGCCCATTATCGACAGCTGCTATCCCTCCAAACTTACCTTCATCCTGCATTTCTATGGCGATAACGAATCCTCTGTCTTCATTTATTCCCCATTTCATGGTTCCGTCCCAAATCCCCTTCAAATCTTCGTATGAAGAAAAACGGAAGTCTTCTGAGTCATTGACCATCTCAATAGAGTCACTAGTATTTACAGAACCATTACCGTTCCAGGAAAGAGTTATCGTGAATTCACGGGCAAAGTGTGCTGTCAGTTCTCTGTCTTCAGTAATAAGAAAGCTGTAGCTTTCGCTTTCATCAACTTTAGAAAGATCCTCTGTCCAGTACATGAATCGCCAGCCTTCATTCGGAGTTGCAACTACGGTCACCTCGCTCCCATGGTCGAACAATCCGCCTCCACCAACTATCCCTCCGATTTCGGGCGTGGCCTCGACTGTAACTTCGTGGCTCGTTCTGACAAAATTCGCGACGAGTGTTCTATCCCTTTCGGCTAAAAACTCGTAAACCGGATTCTCGCTTTGTTCAAGACCCGACTCGGTCCAGCTGACAAACTGCCAATCCTGGTTCGGAGTAGCGATTGCAGTAACCGGGCTTTCGTGAGAATACTTTCTACCGCCACTTACCTGTCCACCTTCTGCAGGGTTTGCAATAAGAGTTATGAGATGCTGATTCTTTTTTGCACAAGAAGATAAGGTTAGGAGTATTACCAGCAGTGTGATAATCAATACGTGCTTCGTCATGTTTATCCCTCCTCAAGCTTCCAGAAAGCCGCACAACAATCTGTGTTAGATGGTTCCTGGCTATCTGGCAGACAAATGTGACCTTGAAGCTTTCAATCGAGGGATCCAAATAGAAGAACTGGAGAGAAAAAGGCCTTCCTAATAGATTTGACACCTACAGTATATCAGCAGTAAGCCTCAATACAATGGAAGTGAATCGGATTTCTCCACACCCATAGTAGTTTTATAATTTGATTCTTTACTGAAAGACTCTACAAGAAGTCCCTTTTCACATGTGTCACACAAGATAATGACTAGAAAAAAAGGACTATTGAAGAGTTGAACTTTTATGAAAATTGAGATCAACCTTAAGTGAGAACTCATCTTTCACTGATTAGAGAAGAGGATACGACGACAATACGCGCTGTTGTTTCTGAATTTCCTCTGATGGAAAAGTCATTTGAGGTTGAAAGGCTAGGGAATACGGGCTACTTCATACAAGATAAGAGACTTGCCGACTTCCTGCAATAATCTGAGCAAGTTGCAAAGGTAAGAACTGTACTTGAAAACAAACGAACACGCATTTGACAAGATACTTTCCTTGATTGGAGCAGCCTACCTAATATCATTCTCATCGCAATGATTGCATTTCCAAGAAAGTTGAAGTGGGCAAATTTCTAATCTTTATTTTCTTCTCTTTCTTGGAAATTTCTTACATCAGCTTACAAAGAGAGCGTCGGGTCTATCACTTAAAAGCTCAGCAGATGACTGAACGCCAAATAATCTCTCTGAAAGCGCTTTACAGAGAGAATATTGTGGAGCAGAATGTTATGTCATCAAAATACTGAGCACTCTCAGCTGGAAGATCGACATTTCTGCTTCCCTGAGAAGGAGCTGAGACAAGACGTCAGGTCTGTCAGTGATTATCGAAGTGACGCCCATTGCAGAGTATCGCGACATCTCTTCTGTATTGTTTACCGTCCATACATGGACGTCTCTTCCCATTGATTTTGCTCTCTGAATAAACCTTTCATTCAGAATCGTAGAGGGCACACAATAAGAATCAACATCGATATCCCAGACACTACTGCTCAGATGTCCTACGATAAGTCCAATGGGAATGTCTGGCGCAAGCTCTCTCACGGTTGAGAGTCTTTCGATACTCGTTGAAGTTATCATAACCCTGTTTGAAAAATCCATCTCTTTGATTAGCTGCACTGTCGCCTCGGAAATTCCCGGCGAGAAACCATAATCCTTAAGTTCAACATTCAGTTTTACACTTGAAGGGATCTCGATCATGTATGTGATGACTTCTGCCAGAGTCGGAATTTTCTCTCCCGAGAACTGCCTTGAGAATCGGCTACCAATGTCGAGAATGGCTATCTCCTCAAAGGTTAGATTGTGAACGCGTTCTCCTACGCCTGCAACCTTTGTGAGCGATCTATCGTGATTCAGTACAAGTATTCCATCGCTTGTCATTTGAATATCGATTTCGATGATGTCCGCTCCGTCTTCAAAAGCAGCTCTGATTGCGCTCAAAGAGTTCTCCGGCGCTTTGAATGAACTTCCCCTATGAGCGGTAACTAGGGGCAACTCGATCTCAGTATCAACAAGAAAGCGACCAAGGTATCCGAAGAAGACCCCCTGGATCGCAAGAAATATAAGTAAGGGAAGAATCCAAGGTCTCTGCAACTTCAGTGACTTCGTTTTGGCAGGGTTCATAACCGCTGTTATCCGATAGTCCGAATTTCCTTCTTTAAGTTCATAGAACAGTCTTGTAATGAGTATCGAATAGATAATTGATATTCCAATAGACAGAGCAGTTGTTATCATAATCTCGACGGAAGCAAACAATGATAGTTTAAGGATATTCATTGATGTCGGATCGTAACTTGACCGGATAATGAAGTCTCTTGAAACTCTGAATACCAAAGAATTGACCATAATCAGCAGCACGGATAGTGGCCAAAACGCTAGCACAGTAAGCAAAACCCTCTTTCTGCTTCCATGTACAAGGTTGGAGCTTGCCTTGAGAGAACCAACGAAGGTTTTTCCTTCAAGAACGGCGTAGTGAACTGCAAAGACCCATGAAATCAGAAGTCTGCTTATAACAAGAAAGGAGACCAAGGCCGCTATCCATCCAAACAAGCCTGTGCCTTCTGACGGATACTTTCCGACCGGGAGCTGTCTAGTGAAGGCTCTCTGTAATGCCGGAAGAGTTCTTAATGTAGGAAGAGCGCACAGCAAAAGGATTCCTGCCTTGAATGATGCTAACCCAAGCAATCTGGGAAATATCCTCAGAATTCTCATCAAGACAGATATCAATCTCTCCTTATTATTTTTCAGAGCCGCTGATGAAAACCCTACCAGCCCGCTTTGCTCAAATGAAAAACCAAGCAACCATAGGAAAGCTACTGTAAAGAAAACGGCAATTCCTGGGAAACTGTCAACAAGATTCAAGAAACCCCAGTCAAGGACCATTCTTCTTCCGGAGAAGGAGAACAATGATCCTAGCAAAAAGGCAATTAATGGAACCGTCACGAAAGAGAACACTATTTTTGTCAGAACCATAAAGGTCAATGACTTCGGCGCCATTCTATCCAAATATAGGCGAATCTCACTAAATCCTATTCTTGCTATTGGCAAAACCCCCTTCATACGTTCACCATCGTCAGAATCACCCTGCAAAGTTTAAGTGCAGCTGTTGCTTACTGTCTTTTTTACTATTCGTTGCCTTTTGATAGTCACAGATGCGAACAAGTTCATTTCAGTTGTCTCCATGAACTTAAGACCAATATATCTTTGTATTCATCTCTTGTGTACTTGGTAAAACTTGAGGAAGAAATGATCCTGATTCCGCAATCTGCTTTTCCAGAGTTTCTTTCCACTGTAATTCTATCGTTTTCTCACTAACCAAGTTCTTCTGGCTTCAGAATTTGTAGGAATCGCCATTGGCAAAAAGGATCTCTGCGCGAGATTACAGTTAGAAGTTCTCTGAGAATTGGAAAATAGAGTCGATTTAGCGGGCGATCTGTCTAGATGTTGATAACTCATGTTATTACATTCGCATGATTGAGGGCGAATGATTCCAATGTAGGCTCTAATTGACTTTTGATAATCAATATTATTTGCAGTATAATGATAATGTTTTGTCAGCATCTCAGGTACTCACAGCATCTGGATAGATGCGTTCATTGCTTTTCAGGTTTCTTGATCTGATTTTTGGCTGTCTGGGTGATTGAATTGAAGAAGAGAGATCGTGGTGCAGTAAGCGTTGCTCACGTCCGTAGAAAAGAAAAGGCTTACAAATATTTGACCGGTGCGGGAATAGTTGTTGGTTTGTCGTCCACTGTTCTTATCATCATGGCAAACCAGATGTCAACAAACATAGTACAAAACCCAGATTCCATAAGATTAGTCTTTCTTTTGGGAATATCACTGGCGCCAGTATCTTTTATGATATTTATCTCCGCACAGATAGCCGCAATATCCGCGGGAATGAAGAACTGGAATCTTGTCCTTGGATTCCTATGTTCATTTCAGTCGATCATATCTTTGATTTTCGCAAGAGATATTCTACTGCAAGACTCATCTTCGAGATTAAGCCTGCAGACACCAAACTGGTCGTCTTACATACTGTGGTCGATTCTTTTAGCCTCTCTCATACTTACCGTTATCGTGGGAGTCTATTCAAGGAAGAGTGTATGAATCGGTGATTTCTCCAAATATGAGCGAATGATATGAGTTATCGCCGTAGAAAGTGCTTGCTATGCTTCCATTCAGAGCAAGAGGTGTTAATGCTTCCTTAGAAACAACGCGGCATTCCAATACTTTATCTGCCTCACCCACTACCACTATCGATGGTGACATTCCCTCTTGTGGAGTCAAACCGGTTTCCTTAAACTTGTCAAAATACTTTCCGCTTCTTGTCCCGCAGAAGTCTAGAGCCTCCTGCCACTTTTCTGACATGAAGTTAACGGAGAAGCCGTCACTACTCCTGAAGAAATTATGAGTAAATCTACTCGGTCTGATCATGGCGATGAACACTGGCCGATTCCAGGTATTGCCTAAGAAACCCCAGGCAACTGTCATCAGGTTAGTTTCCACTCCGTCGGTTACCCCAATCAGAACTTTGCCTGCCTTAAGACTTTCTAGAAGCTCTGTTGAATACTCTGGAAAGCTGAATTCAGTCATGTTAACCTCCAATAACTAAGGCGATGGGATATTCCCCGTCGCTAAATCTTCTTCAGCTGATTTGAGATTTCTGCGTAGTCGGGTTCTACTCTCGGATCTTCCGAAACCCATGTGTAAGCTATCTTGCCATCTTTGTTCACTATGAACACAGCCCTCTTTGAGACCATAAGGCCTTTGACACCGGAAAAATCCTCGTGCACACCACCGTATTTCCTCGACACTCCCCCTCCTATATCGGAAAGCAACTGAAAGGAAAGAGAATTCTGCTCTTTAAAGGCTTTGTTGGCAAAGGGGCTGTCCATACTTATTCCCAGGATAATGGCATTCATGGTATCGAAATTCGCCAGTGAATCTCTGAAAGTGCAGAGTTCTCTTTGACAGACACTTGTGAATGCACCGGGATAGAAAACGAGAACAACTTTCTTTCCTAGATATTCGTTTAGCTTGTACTCTTTGAGATCTGAACCGAAGAGCGAAAAATCTTCGCTCTTTTCTCCCTTAAGCAACATTCTATGTACCTCCTAAAACCGTCTATAATTGTCATATTAATTCTAGCAGATGATAAGCGTGATACATAGAAGAAGAAACACCATGCATCCTTAATCGACAGTGACAACCTGGCCGTATTTGCCATCCGGCTCAGACTGAGCGCCCCCACGGCACACGAGAGTGCTCGCTTATGGCTGCTTCCTCCCGGATCTGACCAGGTTCGCAAGTTCCCGTTGCGCAGGACTCAATCCTCAACACCTTCAGACAAACCGACACCAAACCGGCAAAGCCTCAAAAGGCATTCGGCCCCGCGTGTGGCGGATTTCGGGTACAGGGAACCGCCAGCTCCCCGCCTAGCATGGTGTAACTACATTATATAGTTTGTCTTCGTAGCTTTCAAGTACTAGTCAATTGTTGAGTCTTGTGAAGTCAATTCCAAGCACAAGAACGTTTCTATTTGAATAAGTCCTCTTAGTGCCCGGCAAAATGAGTCTCTTGACCCCGGCTGCTATGAGTTTTCTTATTAACTCGTCGCTCAAATCATTATCGCAAGCCATAACCGAATCTCTGAGATCGCGCTTTGTAAAGTCGTAGTTCATCATTTCTCCGTAACTCAATCCGCTCAGAAGAAGCAAACTCTCTCCATCTCTGAAGATCGATAAATTATTCGCCCTATTTATACGGGAGCAGTAGAGAGCGAGCTTGTCATCAATCTCAAGTTCGTAGTCTTTCAACTTGAACGTGCGTTCTCTTACGAAGTAGTTTCCAAAGCCGGAATATGTCTCTTCGGAAAGCGACACCGCCTCATGCACAGGAGCTGTCAGTATCATGATGTCTCTTTCTCGCGCGGCTCGTATCGCATCACGATCAAAAACGCCGCCGAAAGCCTCGATCCCACTTTCATGAAGCGTCTTGAGAGTATCTCCGTCGATGGCATAAGTAGAAGCGAACATCGTATCAGGACCGCCATCAGAAGTTTGCTCTGGCAATCTGCCTGAACAGACTTTGACTATTTTCCCTTTGTCAAGGAATACGGAGATGTTGTCACTGTAATAATAGAGTTCCATGAACACGTTCATATTCCTCAGTTGTGATTTCTTCAGCCCCACCGAAGGGTTCCCGATCTGAACCTCGTCTAGCAGTCCCGGTTCCTGTGTGAGTTTTAGCACGTTAGCGCTCTGAGAGGGATTATCACCATAGAGAAGCTGCATAACGTGTTCCATGACCGTGTAGTCGTATTTCTCGGATGCAAATATCTGAGAGAGAGCCTTATGGATAGATGAATTGTAGAGCATGGCAGCATAGATCGCTTTAAGCGCGTATCTTCTTCTCTTGAGAAGAGGAACGTCTCCACAATCTTCCAAACTCGCGATAACTTCTTCATAGTCCGAAGGATCTGATATCACAACAATATCCCTATGATTCTTAGCACTTGCCATCAACAGAGCAGGTCCACTTACATCAATTTCCTTCGACAGGTTGGATTCGTCAGGCGATTCCTTTACAGCTGACTCAAAAGGCTTCAGGTTAAGAACTATCAAGTCGAAAGGAAGAATCGAGTGCTCCCTCATCTCATAAATGTGCTCAGGAAGATCCTGAATCGCAAGTATTCCACCAATTATCTTTGGGTGAATAGCTTTCAACCTTCCGTCAAATATCGGTGGGAAACCAGTATAGTCTGCAACCTTTATTGCCTTTATACCGTGAGCTATGAGGTATTCTGCAGTATGATCAGTTGCTACTATCTCTACCGCATTTGAAGCAAGATAGCCTGCTATTGTCTCCACTTCTGACTTGTTGTGAACACTGATAAACGCACGCTTGATGTTCATCAGGCACCTCCCTGTGATTAGTTTATCATCAATTCTTGCTCGAAATCTCTCAAGATAGTTCCCTTAATGTATAGAATTAGATATATACTAAAGTATCTCACGCCCATGGGTCGGGCAAGGATAGCGGGGGAAACATGACTGAAAAGGAACTGATTCAGAAGTGTGAATCTAGAGAAATTGGTTTTGTGAGGCTTCAGATAACCGATATAAACGGTATGCTGAAGAATGTGGAAGTCCCTGCAAGAATGCTACCTGCAATTCTGGAAAAGGGTGCGATGTTCGACGGCTCTTCAATCGATGGCTTTGTGAGAATCGAGGAGTCCGACATGTATCTACGACCGGATCTTTCAACTTTTGCTTTCCTTCCCTGGGACAATGGTCAGGGAAAAACCATACGACTCATTTGTGATGTCTACAAACCTGATGGGACACCCTTTGAGGGAGACCCAAGATATGTTTTGAAGAGAGTAATCCAGAAAGCTAAAAACATGGGGTTCGAGACTTACGCCGGTCCGGAACCTGAGTTCTTTATAGTCAAGAGAGACCGTGACTGTGGAAAACCGATCGGTGCGTTTCTGGATACGGGAAGTTATTTCGACCTCCTTCCAGTTGACGGAGGCGAGGAGGTAAGGAAACAGATCGTACTTTCTCTACAGGAAATGGGCTTTGAAGTTGAGGCGGCACATCATGAGGTAGCCCCTTCTCAACACGAAATTGACTTCAGATACACTGACATACTGAAAACCGCAGATAACGTCCAGACGTTCAAATGGGTTGTGAAGACGATAGCTATAGCCAATGGATTTCATGCAACATTTATGCCGAAGCCCTTTTCGGGAGTCAACGGATCAGGGATGCATGTCCATATGAGCCTCTTCTCGGACGGCAACAATGCCTTTTACGATTTCTCAAAAGATCACGGGTTAAGTGAAACCGCTCTGAGTTTCGTCGGGGGAATTATCTTACGAGCAAAAGAGATTACCGCCGTTACAAATCCAACTATAAACAGCTATAAGAGACTTACACCGGGATACGAGGCCCCCGTGAATATCTCTTGGGCGCTGGGAAACAGGAGCGCAATGATCAGAATACCCAGCACTAGGGGAGAAGGAACCAGACTTGAATTCAGAAGTCCCGATCCTACGTGCAATCCTTACCTTGCGCTAGCATTGACTCTCGCAGCCGGTCTTGACGGTATTGAGAAAAAGATCGAGCCACCAAATCCGGTAGACGAGAATATTTTCAAGATGAAAGGCTCGAGAAGAAAAGAACTGATGATAGAAAACCTTCCCGGGACTCTAATCAATGCTCTTGAGTTTACTAGGAACAGCGAATTCGTGAAATCGACGCTAGGTGATCACATTTTCAGTACCTTCGTCAGATCAAAAGAGGGTGAATGGAACGAATTCTGCGCTTCGGTCACCGACTGGGAGATCCGTAAATATCTGGAACTCTACTGAGAAAAATTTCGCAAATAGGTTGGAAGGATAAAAGCAGTCTGACTTTTCTCGATATGCATTCTAGGGCGAATTATCCTTAAGTCAAGTGAATTTATTCGGTCTTATCCAAACATAGGTGCCCGGGCAGATTATCCGGGCACTTCGGTATATGAAAAAATCAGTGTCCGCAGGTTGAGCAACTTCCACCAGAGCATGAGCCGCAACTGTCGGAACCCGAGGATGATCCGAAACTTGAAATATTAGTTATCTGCTTTGAGAGAATACCTCCGCATTTTTCACAGGGAGGCACCGGAGCGCTCATCCCCAAAAGAAGACTCTCCTCGTGACCACATTCTTTGCAGACAAAACTGTATAAAGGCAAAAGAGTCACCTCCGTTATCATTCAGAAGCCACATCTATCTCATCTACTAAGACTGAAGGAGAACTCACACGATAGATAGATGAAACAAAATCGCTGCCAACTTCGACAATGCCATTATAGACCTTCAATATATTCGAAGATATCGTAAACTGCTCTATGGGACTGCTTATCTTTCCATCCTTCACGAAAAAGCCGCTTGCTCCGAGTGAAAACTCGCCCGAAACCTGATTCGTTCCTGAATGAAGGCCGGCAAGATCGGTTACGAAAATACCTTCACCCATAGTTTCGAGGAGTTCATCGAAACTCAAGTCTCCCGATCTAATAACAGTATTCACTGGGGCTATTGAAGGCTTTGACCTGTAAGTACCCCTTACTGAGTTTCCCGTTGACTTCGTGCCTTCTTTCGCGGCCGTTCTCAAGTCATACAAAAGAGTCTTCAACTCACCTCTCTCAACAAGCGCTTTTTTGCACGTCGGCACTCCTTCGTCGTCAAACGGCTTACTGTAAGGACTCTCGGGAAGAAATGGGTCGTCGTACACCGTAAGTTTGCTCGATCCAATTACGGTCCCCATTTTCCCTTTCAAGATGGAAAGGCCCCTCTGAACGTTGTCCGCCGAGTACATAGAGGTGAAAGTTCCGAAAAGCTGTCCGAAGACATCGTTTCTGAAAACGACTCTGTACTTTCCACTCTTCACATTTCCGGCACCGAGTTGATCTATGGCCCTCTTTGAAGCCTCTTCAGCGACTCTTTTCACATCCAGCTCTTCAGGCGTTCTGACAAGTGAGAAACTGAAGCCTGTCTTCTTAGATTTCTCGTCGCCTGCGAGACTCACTACAACGGCAAATCCACCGTCGCTCTTGTACCGCCTATTCAATCCGAGTGTATTGATTATGGTTACTTCCGACCAGGTATCGGCAGATCTGCATGTAGGAACCATAAGGATCTTCTTATCGTATTCCAGAGCCAGCTTCTCAAGAGACACAACGGTATCGATCTTCTCCTTCACGGTCTTCTTCTGGAAGACTCCCGAGTAACCTTCAAAGTTACTGTACTCACCAGTTCCGTCATGGAAGATATACACATCTTCTCCGCTTGCTATTGAGCAGTTCTCAAAAGCCTCTTCGACCAGCAGTGTCGCTGCCTCTTCGCTTAGAATCTCTGAAAATGCCGTTCCGATCTTTCCGTTCTTGAGACCTCTGAAGTAAACTTCTATCGAACTTGCATCCGTATATGAATCGATTTCTCCATTCAGAGAGCTTAACTGAAATTCTCCACCCCTCGAATAATAGATCTCGGCTTCATCAAAGCCCTTTTCTCTGGAGATTTTGAAAGCCTTGTCGGCAAAGGTATTGAAATCCATCAATTTCGCCCCCCAACAATCAGTTCAGACACTCTTACCGTTGGCTGGCCCACATCGGCCGGGATCGAACCCGAGATCGACCCGCACATGCCCTGCCCACGTTCGAGATCGTTGCCAACCATATCAATCTTCGTAAGGACCTCATTGCCCTTTCCGATAAGTGTCGCACCCCTTACCGGTCTTGTTATCCTTCCCTTCTCTATCATGTATCCTTCCTTTACTGCGAAATTGAATTCACCCGTGGAAGGCATAACCGATCCCCCGCCGAGAGACTTCGCGTAAAGACCGTAGTCTGTGGCAGCTATTATCTCCTCGGGATAGTACTCTCCGGGAAGAAGGAACGTATTGCTCATTCTCGATGTCGGCGCAAACGTGTAATCCTGTCTTCTTGCACTTCCAGTAGGTTGCATTTTCATCTTTATTCCACCAAGCCGATCGATCATGTAGCTTTTGAGAACTCCTTTATCGATCAATAAATTTCTCCTGGTCGGAGTACCTTCATCGTCAACATTTGCCGAGCCCCAGGCATTGGGAATTGTCGGATCATCTACCGCAGAGACACATTCATTTGCTATCTTCTGACCGAGCTTACCGGAAAATACAGACGCGCCTTTCGCGACTCCCGTGGCCTCGAGTGCATGACCGCAGGCTTCGTGGAATATTACTCCTCCAAACTCGTTGGAGATTATCACAGGCATACGTCCAGCAGGAGCGAATTCCGCCCTTACCATTCTGTCTGCGATTCTTGCGGCCCTTTCTCCGGCGGCTCTGGGATCGACCATATTGAAGAACTCAAAACCCATGGCTGCTCCCGGTCCGTAGAAACCGCTTTCCATTTGTCCGTCTTTTGTGGCAACCGCTGATATCGCCAGTCGCGTTCTTACGCGGCGATCCTGAGCCTTCACACCTTCGGAATTGTAGATCCAGACATTTTGATCGTATTCGATGAAATTCACGACAACCTGAGATATGGTCGCTGCGAAGGTCGACGCTCCTTCATGGGCAAGTTGCATAACTCTTACCTTCTCTTTCTTCGGGACATTATTCGGCGAAAAGAGAACTGGACAGACGTCAACAAACTCTTCATTTCTAAAATCAATAACTGAATCCGCCACCCTATCCTGACTTATAACGGCCTTCAGCCTTTCTGCAACTTTCATGAGACCATCGAGCGAAAGTTCGTTTGTGTAAGCATAGATACTTCTTGTACCTTTAAAGGCACGTAACCCAGCTCCGAACAATTTCCCCGAAACGCTTCCTTCTACCTCACCCTGAACCATGTTTATACTTCCCGTATATCTCTCTTCCAAAAAGATCTCTGCAAAATCCGCTCCGCCAGACAGTATCCTGTTGATAACTGCGGAGTATGCTTCATCTGAATGCATGATGCACCTCCAATCTTGTTAGGTATTCTTACAATTTTACAACATTATCGGGATTCAGGTCTTAACAAAGGAACCGAAATCTAAAGCCAAGCGGAATTCACCTTCTGGATCTCCTGGAAACCCCATATTTAAGGAGAATTGGTCTTCCTGCGAGATTTCTAAGAACAAACCTAATCGTTATGGCGCCTATTACTACGGCCCCTCCAATCATAGGAAGTCTACCGGGAATCTCTCCCATGAATAAGAAGACCCAGACGGGACTGAGAATAGGTTCAATCATGAGAATCAAAATGGCCTCAAGAGCCGTAGAATGTTTGATTGCTTCAGAGTAGAAAACATAAGATAATCCCAGTTGTGCCACGCCCAAAATGAAGAGGTTGATCCATCCGGAAGGACTCGGCAGAGACCCCACAATGAAGGGCACTCCGATCACAGCCGTCAGTATGTTTCCAAGAAGTACTGACTCCATCGGCGAACCATCCTTCTGAAGTCTCATGAAGATGTTGAAAAGAGCAAAGGTAACTCCGCTGGCAACCGCCAGAATATTTCCCGTCATTCCCCTGCTGTCCAGGCTTTCAAAGAAGAAGAGCGCCATACCGCCAAAGACCGCAATAATGGTGATCCAGTCGAGGAGCTTCGCCCTCTCCCTCAATATCCATGCGCTCAACAGAGCAACATATATAGGCGCGGTTGATTGAAGCAGAATAGCATTTGCAGCCGTTGTCATCTTGTTTGCCGAAACAAAGAGAATCACCGTGGCCGAGTAAGAGAGTGCAGAGGCTATCTGCGGCGGGGACCATGTGAATTTCGGTTTTCCAAGGGCAAGGAGTATTACCAGGGATGCTATTATGCTCCTCATTCCCGATATCGCAAGAGGGTTTGAGTCGACGTTCTTGATCAAGAGACCTCCGGTGCTCCAAAGAAGACCGGTAAGAATCAATAAGATCACTGACTTTGTTCCAGAAGACTTCTCTTTACTCCTGTTCATAATTCACCTGCCGATTTTTCTTCAATCCCCATGGAAGAAGAATACATCAGAAGCTCAAAGTAGACAAGTATTAGACTTTCGCGGAGTGGGAGGTTGGGGGGTCGTAAGAGCAAGAGAAACTGGTTGACCGTTGAGCGGTTCTCCGTTCTCCAACAAGAGCCGCTTCCCGCTTGCTAGGAGACGCTTAACGCTGGAAAGAGCGGAACTGAAGTCATAAATGCAAGAACTGGATGCCACAGCAAATTCAGATACAATGTGATGTTCTCTTGATCGCCCAATATTGTCATCCCGGACTTGATCCGGGATCTGGTTTTGATCCTCTCAGCGGAGGACGGCGTACCGTTGACTGGCTTACGGCTTTCATCAACGTTCAGCGGGTTCTTGCTCCTAAGCGAACGGCGGCTTTTGGACAGAGATTCTGACCACGGGCATTGTCAGAATGACGGGATATGGCCTTCTCACAATAACCGTCAGTTGTCATCCCGCTGAGCCTGCCTGAATACATTCACTTCGTCATCCCGTGATGTATTTGCACGGGATCTCGATTTTTTGATCCGCTGTTCGCTGAAAAGCAAAGACCCGTTGATCGCTGGAAAGAGCCGTTACTAGCCTGTGTGGGGCCTCTAATTACGGTCATCCCGAACTTGTTTCGGGATCTGCACTTTTGAAGCGTGGTTCGGGGTGGGAGGTTGGGGGTTCGTAAGAGCAAGAGAGACGGTTGACCGTTGAGCGGTTCTCCGTTCTCCGAAGAAAAAACCCGCGCTTCGTTCCGACGCTCTGCGTCCAGGTTCTTCGTTCTTGGTTGAAGTCATGAAGCAAGAGCATCAAGATTCCGACCAGGAGCTTTGTCGGAATGACGGCATTTGACGTTTCTTTACTTTAGGGTTCGCAACTTGGAACAGACAACATGCAACTGCTCTTCATTAAGGACCAAGGACGGTGGGACCGCTTACGAACAACGACTTTCAATTCTAATTTCTAAAACCGGAACTTCTCTCCTGGAGGCAAACGGCAGCATTTGATACTACTTCGGATTATAATAGTTGAATATGCAACCATCTGATAGGTGAGTTATGGCAAAAGACATACATAAGATGCTTGGGGGGCAGAAAATCGGAAGGCTTCTTCTAAGTCTATCTTTGCCTGCTACTATCGGCATGCTCGTCCAGGCTATGTACAACTTCGTTGACACAATCTTTGTTGGAAGAGGTGTCGGGTCGATGGGAATCGCGGGCATCTCGATTTCCTTGCCTGTTCAAATATTCGTTATGGCTTTCGCTCAAATGTTCGGAATCGGTGGCGCTTCGGTGATATCTAGGGCGCTGGGAGAGAAGAACCACGAAAAAGCGAAACGTGCCGCTGGAAACGTAATGGCTTTCTCTATTGCCTTCGGATTGGCGATGACCCTTCTGGGATACTTCTTTTTAGATCGGCTGCTTATAATGCTTGGCGCCAGCGAAGCTATCATTCCGTACGCGAGAGAATACCTGGGCATAATACTTTTCGGAAGCGTTTTCTTCTCTTTCGGAATGGCTATGAATCATGTAGTAAGGGCCGAAGGAAAACCGAAAATAGCAATGGCTGCAATGTTGATCTCCGCCGTTCTCAACATAATACTTGATCCGATTTTCATATTCTCTCTAAATATGGGAATTTGGGGCGCGGCACTGGCTACCGTTTTGTCTCAGGCTGCCACTTCAATTTATGTTCTCTTCTACTTCTTAAGTGGGAAGAGTTTACTCAGAGTCTCTTTAAGATCGCTGATCCCCGAATGGAAAATCATGAGGGAGACCGTCTCGGTAGGGCTCTCCGCCTTTTCAAGGCAGGTAGCCGGCAGTCTTCTGGCCGTGGTTCTCAACAATTCTCTGGTATTCTACGGAGGAGATATCGCAGTAGCAGTGTATGGAGTGATCAACCGACTTCTGATGGTTTTCATCATGCCCATGTTCGGTGTGAATCAGGGATTTCTTCCGATTGTTGGATACAACTACGGCGCCAGAAAAATGAGGCGCGCAAGAGAATCTGTAAAACTGGCATCTACAGTTACCACGTTGATCGCTCTTTTCTCGGCAATAATTATGTTCCTGTTTGCGAGACAACTCATATCGATTTTCACCGATGAAACAGAACTTATCGAGCCCGCGATTTTTGCCCTCAGGATCGTTATCCTTGCCATCCCCACTATAGGAGTTCAGGTAATTGCGTCTGGAATGTTCCAAGCTCTCGGCAAGGCAGTACCCGCACTCTTCTTATCACTCCTCAGGCAAATAATCATCCTCATCCCTCTAATTCTTGTGGTCCCGCGATTTCTGGGGATTGATGGCATCTGGATATCCTTTCCACTTGCCGATTTGATCTCTTTCGCAATCTCGGTGGTTTTCTACCTTAGAGAGCTGAAGATATTCCGTTCAAGTGAGCTCGATGTTAAGGCAGGAACAACGGATGTCGCATGATCTTTCCTTCAATAGAGAAGGGTACATAGGTCGCTGGATATATCGCATTTCGCGTAGTGCAAACGTTTACTTCAGCAGGGAAATGCAGAAGTACGGGCTGGGCAGCGGACACTTCTTCTTTTTGAGAATCCTCATGTCAAGAGAAGGAATCAGTCAGAAAGAACTCAGCAATATTCTAGATGTTGACAAGGCGACCACTGCAAAGGCTATGAAAAAACTAGCTGAAGCGGGTTACGTTAAGAGAGAAATCGATTCTTTGGACACCCGGATTTACAGGCTTTTTCTTACCGATAACGGAAAGAAAATCGGTCAGGAACTCCGAAGACTTGGTGCGAATTTTGAAGAGATACTGACCGAAGGCCTTTCAGAGGATGAAAAGCAGCAACTGCAATCGCTTCTTCACAGAGCAGCTACTAATGCGAAAAGAGCAAAGTGATCTTTTACCACTCTTTGTGTCCTTTCTCAGACGATCATAAACATGGCCTAAGCAAACGCAGAGGCCATGTTTGTGGCACATTGCAAAAACTTGTCTGAATCCTCAGTAAAGAGTCTTCAAAAACTCTTTTATTTCTTCGGAAGCGGCGTAATCCTCGGGAGTCTTATCGGAGTTGTCCTTGACATTCGCTACCAAGCCGAAGTTGCTGAGAATTGTCAACATTTCGATTCCGTCCCATTCGTCCTGAACCGCATAGTGAGCGGGTGTCATACCGGCATGGTCTTGATGATTCACGTCAGCCCCCTTCTCTCCGAGATGGGAGATAGCCTCCATATTGTAGTCCTTTACAGCATAGAAGATTGGAGTTCTGCCTTCGTCATCTTCGGCATCGATATTTGCTCCACTCTCCAGCAAGTAATCAATCATTTCCAGACTCCCATAACTGCCCACCGCAGCATGGATCGGCTGAAGACCTCCTTGTGCTCTTATCGAGATGTCCGCACCTTTCTGGATCAAGAGCTTTGCCATGTCGACTTCTCCGTACACGGCCGTAATATGTAGTGGAGAGATACCTGTTTCGACTTCATTGTTGTCTACACTGATTCCTGCCGAGAGCAACTGCTCGATGACTTCCACATCTTCTTTATAAACGGCAAGATGCAGATGGAATGGCAAATAGTTGTTGTTGTCCCTTGCCAGTACGTCCGCTCCAAGAGAGATCAACAGCTTGACGTTATTGAAGTATTCATCTTCAGCAGCGATATGTAGAGGAGTCTTTCCTTCGTTGTTTCTAGCGTTTATATCAATTCCGAGCTCGAAAAACATCTCGATGTTTTTTGTAGAGCCCTTTCCGGCAGCGCGATGGAGGAGAGTGTTCCCATTATCATCTACAGAAGAATAGTCCGCTCCAAACTCGATGAGCTTAATCGCGACATCGTTTTTCGACTTAGATACTGCCAGCTGAAGCGGGGTGTAGTACTCGTTTCCGACAGACACATCGGCCCCATGTTCCAGAAGAGCCTCAATACCCTCAATTGGGAGACCTTCCGATATAGCTAGATAGAGAGGGGTTCTGCCGTCTTTGGCCGGTCGATTTGGATCGGCGCCATTTTCGAGAAGGAACTTTATGGTGTTTGTCCCCTTCGAAAAGATCGCGGCAATTAGCGGTGACCGGAAGGCATATTCAACTCTCTCAAGATCGGCTCCTTTCTCCACAAGATACTTCACAACCTCTAGAGTAGCGTCGTTCTTGGAATTGTCGCATGCGAGGATCAAAGGTGTATATCCTTCATAAAACATTGAACTGGCTGGATGAGCGTTTATGTCGGCCCCTCTTTCAAGGAGCATCTTCACAACCTCGAGGAGACCTTTTCTCGCAGCGTAATGAAGAGCGGTATAACCGTTGTCGTCAACAATGGAGATGTCTGCCCCTGATTCAATTAGAAAAACAGCTATTTCCGAGTGGCCGTAATCTGAAGCAACCATAAGGGCTGACTTGTTTGCGTAACCCAACTCATTGATGTCACCACCGCTGTTCAAAGCTTCCTTCAGTTCCTGTAGGTTACCATTGGAGGCGCTGTTGTAGACGTTTGAAAATAGGACTGCTGATAGCAGTAATAGTGACAAAAGCACTAACAAGAGTTTTCTCATACTTGAGTCCTCCTTTCTAGATGTGAACAATCATAAGCTATTTCAAATAGCTAATGATCATAGTGAACGACATTATTTTGCTGGAACACTTCATTTACCTGTCGAGATTCATACAAGTGTGATCTGGAATCTCATATCAGGTTGAACTAACTGGTTCAGAAACAGGCTGTTCTTGTTCTAAGAAGCGAGGTATCTTGAGGTGTACGTTTTCTGAATTACTGTGAACGATCTAACATTCGCTTTCTCGAATCACGAAAGTGCATGTTCAACGGCCGCCCGGGCGTGAA
Organism: Mesotoga sp. BH458_6_3_2_1; assembly: GCF_003664995.1. Taxonomy (NCBI): domain Bacteria; kingdom Thermotogati; phylum Thermotogota; class Thermotogae; order Kosmotogales; family Kosmotogaceae; genus Mesotoga; species Mesotoga sp. BH458_6_3_2_1. Next base: position 105,038 of record NZ_JFHL01000021.1, read on the forward strand.
TGGCAGTCGTATCGAAAACGGGGATGTCCACGTCGGACTCCTTTATCAGAAGAGGTATTTCAGTGCAACCCAGAATTACTCCCTCTGCTCCGTTCATCTGCAGCCCACTGATTACTTCCTTATATGCCGACTTTGACTCTTCTCTGAAGACTCCTTTGCACAATTCCTCAAAGATGATCCTATCTACTACTACCCTTTCTTCTTCCAAGGGGACGATTACATTTATGCCAAATCCCGCCAATGTATCTCTGTAGTAAGCTCTTTCCATGGTGAATCTTGTTCCGAGGAGTCCGACTGTTTTAAGTCCTCTTCGCTCGATCTCCTCGCCGACCGCAATGCCTATTTCAATAACCTCGAGTCCGGATGCCTTTTCGATTTCCCTTGCTAGGAGGTGCATTGTGTTTGTACAGATGATCAGAAAATCTGCACCCGCTTTCTTGAGATCCCTGGCCGCCTCTGAAAGGACTCTCTCTATGTCTTTCCAGTCATTCATCTTCATCATGTCCGAAACCGGTCCGAAGTCAACGGAAGCCATTACGCATTCCGCGGAATGCAGTCCCCCGAGCCTGTTCTTGACCATCTCATTTATCAATCTGTAGTACTCTAGCGACGACTCCCAGCTCATTCCTCCGAGTAAACCCATGCGCTTCATGTCTACGCTCCGAAGACCTCATCCAACCAGTCAAGAAGAACTGAATTGGACAAGGGCAGGTTTGTAACCTGACAGTGGGAATCTGCGCCTTCCTGTTTCGTAAAAATCCTCATTTTCGACTTTCCAGAAACGGTATCAGAGGCTTTTCTTGCCTGGGATAGCGCCTCTTCTCCCTCTCCCTCACTAACCATTGCAAGGAAGGGAGCCTGGATGTTCTTTATACTGTCACCGACCACAAAGTCCTTCATTCTCTCGAAAGCCTTGAACATTGAATGGCTTCCGTATTTAAGCATTATGTTGACGAGCTGCAGTTTTTGGGTCTTAGATAGATACTCAGGCGGCACAAGATCGACTGTCTCCAGTGTTATGTCTTCGGAGGAATTGACAACTCCTCCGGCAAATGCAGACATGTACTTGTACATATCAGTAATTGGCGAGTTAGAAATCAGGGCCCTTATCCTAGAATCGTTTGCCGCAGCCCTAAGCGAGAAGTATCCTCCGAGGCTTATGCCGTACAGTCCGAGTTTCGAGGGATCTACATCCTCCTTCGACAGGGCATAGTCGACAACTCTCGAGATCGGGACTTCGTAGTCCGGACGCAACGGTGTCTCGGGCGAGAACCTTCTCATTCCCACCTGACCGGGACCATCGAAGAGAACAACCGCGTAACCCCTTTGCAAGGCGGCCGAGCCTGCCTGGAAATACATTTCTTCCGACGTCCCGTCAAAACCACTCATCATCATTATCGTCTTCTTCTTGCCACCGGTTGTTGGAGCAATCCAGTACGCTGGAATAAAATCCTCGCCGTATGGTATCCTCTCCGCTTCAAATTGAATATCGGTGGTTCTGAAAGCATATACAAAGCAATCCCTGCTTTCCATTCCAAGGTATCTTGTTTTCGAATCCCTGGGGTCGCCAAAGTACTCGGCGGCTCTGAAATAACTTGCCGCCCTCAAGAATTCCTGTCTCGCACTCTCGTTATTGCCTTTCTGAAGAACTACGAGGGCGTGATTCTTAAGCTTTGTTGCGAGCTCTTTGAATGACTTCACCCATGAGTCGGGATCGTCGCAATCTATATGTGGTACAAGCGAGAGGATCTCCCCAACCGTTCCCCCTTCATAGGAAACCGCACCGAGAGATCTGTAAAGTTGAAAATCGAATTCGACATCACGCAGTATTCTCACATCGAGCGACCCTCTTGAGACTCCCTTTGAATTGTCCTCCATTTCGCACCTCCTATAACGCCTTTTCTCAAATAATACTATCAGAAAAGAGTTCTATTACCGAAATAAAGGCGCTCTTGAGAAAGTAATAATGCAACGTGAAATCTGATATTATCAGACTGGAGGTGATCAAATGAAAAGAGTGATGGTGATTCTTACACTACTTTTGACCGCGTTTGCCTTTTCGTGGTCGGGGCATGACGCGCTTACTTATATTATTGTTTCTCAGTATGAGGATGATTTCGACGCGTTCGTGGAAATAACTCCTTATACTTACTCCGATGTAGATACTCAGCAGTACAATCCGGCCATAGAGGGTTTCTACGATTATCTCGGCGAAGACTATCTGCCGGAAGAAGATCTCGATCTGTACAGCTCGATCTTCCCAAACCCCAAACCGGTTGACAATTTGGCGCCCCTGTGGCAGATCCTTTCGGTCTATTCTTACGAGCCCGATCTTGGTATGGACAAGGGGCTTGAACTTAAAGGAATAGAGACACTTCTCGGAGATAGCCAGGGGCTGAGACACATGGAATACAGAATGCTTTTCTTCATTCGAGTTGGTAAGGTGACCGACGTGGTTCAGTATTTCAGCGATCTGGCCGAGATCGCTTATTCTAGAGGAGACCACTACTGGGCATACCGGTTTTTGGGAAGAGCACTTCACTATCTTGAAGACGTTGGTCAGCCATTTCATACATTCCCGGCTCCGTTTTTCGAGCTTCTGAAATTGCCGTTCAATATGGACAAGTGGCTGACTGTCTTTGCAAACTACCACTTCGCTTATGACTTCTACGGTGGATACCTGCTTTGGGAAGAATACGAACCACTTGTTGAGGCGATCAAAGAGGTTTCTCCCAAAGAAATTAAGGACCCGAAGCAAGCGGCCGTTAGTTTGCGAAGGTACTCCAGAAATAGGTTGAGTTCAGTCTATTACGAGCTTAAGCGTACAATGGGAGACAAACTGGAAAATCCCGAATCAGCCTGGCCTGGAAAAGCCTATTTCGACGATCTTCAAGACGCAGGCGAAACAGCGAAGCTCGATGCGCTTTCAGTAGAGATTTTGAGAGAAACTGCCTCTTATGTAAAGGGTTACATAAACTATATGCTTGCAAGATTTGCCGAGATAGATTCCGAATCCTAGAATAGCTGTTTTTATAATCAATACGGCGATAGACAGAGGCACTATCTATCGCCGTATTTTGCTAGTCTAATGAAATAACCTGACTAATCGACGTTCTTACCGGCTCGCTTATTTGTTCGAGAGGCAATCTCGAAGAACTTCTTGAGTCTATCAACGACAAGTCGATTGAAACTGCCCGAAGAGTACTGCCCGTTTTTTCCGATTTTCCCCGGTTTCATTCCCGTTAGTATCTCGATAGCCTCGTCCACGGTTTCAATAGTCCAGACGTTGAATCTACCTTCTTTAACCGCTCCTATTATTTCGTCATTCAGAATCACGTTATCGGAATTTGCTTCGGGCACTATCACTCCCTGCTGGCCGTTGAAGCCCTTAATCTTGCAGAGATCATAAAAACCCTGAATCTTGTATTGGACTCCACCAACTGGCTGAACCCGTCCGCTCTGGTTTATGGAGCCTGTCACGGCTATCGACTGTTTTATTGGGACTTCAGCAACTGCAGAAAGGAAGGCGACCGTTTCGGCAACCGAAGCGCTATCACCTTCAACTGCCGAGTAAACCTGCTCGAAACTTATCGAGCCGTTTAGGCTCAGCGGGAACTGCTGCGCGTATTTCGAGCTCATGTATCCCTGAATGGTCAGACTGGCCTTGTTGTGAATATGTCCACTGAGCTCGGACTCCTTCTGTATGTCGACGATTCCGCTGTTGCCCGGTCCGACTTTGGCGGTAATCTTCACCGGTATTCCGAAAGAAAGGTCTTCAGTCTGGATCACTGTCAACCCGTTAATTTCGCCGACAAGTTCCCCCTCTGTTTGAACCATCAAAGTGGAGTTCTGGAACATCTCTTTGATCTTGTCTTGATAGAGCGAGACCCTCGTGTGCATTTCTTCCCATGCAGTCGATACGTCATCGGCCTGTATCATCTTGTGAGCGTTGATTTCCGCTACTGCCGAGCTTTCTAGAAGGATCTGTTCAAGTGCGCCGAATTGGGTCGAGACCTTCTTTCTACTGCCAGAAAGGAAGATCGCTCTTTTGATTACTTCTTTGATTCCTTCCCTCTCGAGGGGCTTCAAGGAGTTCTCCTTGACAATGTTGCACGCGAGTCCGCAGAGCTTGCCGACAGTATCATTCTCTATGGTCATTTCCCAGTCGAACTCCGCCTTTATCTTGAAGAGCTTCTTGAAATCGGTGTCAAGTGTACTGAGCATACTGTATATCCAAGGCTCTCCGATCATGACGATCTTTATGTCAAGTGGAATCGGCTCCGGTTTCAGACTCACGGTCGAAAGTAGGCCGATCTTATGTTCAAGATTCTCGATCCCCTCTAGACCCGAAAAGAGAACCTGTTTCAGTGTCTGCCAGACATACGGTTCGCTTAACACGTTTTTGGCATCAAGAACAAGGTATCCGCCGTTGGAGCTGTGTATCGCTCCGGGTCTTATCATTGTGTGATCGGTATCAAGCATTCCCATTTTCGCTACATACTCTATTCTTCCGAATAGGGAGGAGTAATTGGAGTTCGTAACCTCTACAACGGGTTTCCCCTCTATTCCCGAGTTATCGACAAACAGATTGACCGCATATCTCTTGCCGAAGAAGGCCTTCGAATCGATCTCTTGGCTGAAGAAGACTCCCAGATTATCAAGTAAGTCTTCCTTCATGCTCTCTATGAAGTCAACGACCTCTCTACTTTTGCTAAATCTGTCTTTCATCTCTTCAATATGACCTTCAATTGCAAATGAAGCAACATTCCTGTTCAGTTCTTTGTATTTCTCACCGTACTCCTTTTCCATCTTGCTAAGCTTTAAAAGGTAGGAATTGACAAGTTCACGTACCTCTTCGCCCTTTTTGGTAATCTGCTTCTGATAATCCTCGGGCAGGGCCTCGTAGACTTCCTGTGTCAATGGTTTCCCGTTCCATAGAGGGACGGTGGCGACTCCCGTCTGATTTATCTGAACCGTGAAGTCCTTCTCTTTTGCTTTCTCAACAAGCTCTTTCAACATATTCGAACGTTTCTCCGACTGCTCGTTCTGAATCGATGTCACTTTCTGCTGATAATCCTCGCTCTGAAAGCTTTCACTTATCGAGTTTATTGCTATTTGAACAAACTCGTTCAGCTCCTTCTGGAATACCTTTCCGGCACCTGCTCCAAGCGGTATCGAATTTGGTGTCCTGGGATCATCGAAATTATAGACGTATATCCAGTCGCCAGGGGTTTTCGTGCCTTCGACTTTCTTCTTGAGAAAACGACTTACGAAGGTCCTTCTCCCAGTGTTGTTTGTCCCTGAGACGAAGACATTGTATCCTTTTGCATCTATATGAAGACCAGTTTCTAGAGCCCTTATGGCTCTCTCCTGACCAATGAATTCCTCAAGTTCGCTAACACAGTCCGTCGATTTTACGTTTCTTGGGAGCATGATCTTCAGATCTATGTCCTTCCAGCTGACTTTTCTCATGCATCTACCTCCTTCTTTCGATAGATTATAACAAACCCGATATTCTGGAAGCTTGATTTATAGTTGCTTACCTTTCTAGAAGCTGCTTTAAGAGAGAGGGAGAGGTCAATAGTCTTCTAGCGGGCCGGCGAGCCTCAATTTTTCCCTGATAACGATCCCTTCGCCGGGGACCTCTTCAAGTATCGTCAGATTGTCTATTGTCAACTCGTGATGAAAATCCTTGAAGGCAAGTCTTTCCATAACCGGACCGATGTTGGATCGATTAAGATCGTCTCCAAAAACAACTGTAATATGAGGTATCCAGTGAATTTCATTGTAAGCGATCGCTCTGTTGTCTACTGAATCGCAGAGTTCGGTCCATAAGGCATGGTGGAGAGATGCTAAGCGCGAATTCCTTGCCAGCCCAATGAAGATCACCGGTTTCTCGCCGGAGAAGACTCCCAGATACTCCGTTCTGGCTATCAAAGGGGGCGTATTGGAAGCTATTGCCTCTATCAAAGGATCTATCTTAGTCTTCCTCTCTTCTACAATGCAGTAGGTTATATGAGGGAAAGGTGTAAGAAAAACCGAATCAAACTTAAACTCGGTCTTCAATTCATCCCATATCTCTCTGACGAAACGATCCAAATCCCTTGGGAGAAGAGAAACAAGTGCTTTCAGAACCGCGCACCTCCAGTTGATCTATACAAGAATTATATCAGCCGGAGTCTTTGGCCCCGCTCAAAAACCTTTCACTCCTCGATGCGATTTCGGGAAGAAGTATGAGAGTAAGAATCATCCCCACAGCTAGCCCACTTACCATAAGTTTCGCAACGTCCACATAAAGCAGCAGTGGTGTAAGCAGCAAAACCGAGAAACCCGCCACAAGACTCAACCCATTTGTAAGAATTGCCCTAGCCGTTTGTTCATAAGCTTTACGAGAATCGCCGAATCTTCTGAACCAGATCGTGAAATGGATGGCGTAGTCGATTACAAGTCCCATCAACATTCCTGAAATAAGAGCTGTAGAAATGCTGAGGGAAATCCTGAAAAAGGCCATAAAGACGAAGTTAAATAGTGTCGTCAGCAGAATTGGAATCGTAGCAATTATAGTTGACTTCAAGCTCCTGAATATCGATAACAGAAGAAGTATGATAAGCCCAAATGAGACTATCAGACTCTGAATCTGGTTGTTGACAACCGATGAGTTGACGCTCTTCCATATTAGAGTTGTGCCCGCCAGAGTGAAATCGAAGTTCTTGTGCAGTTCAGGGAATTTCCCTATTGACTTTTCAACTGCGGCCTTCAATCTCTCTGCGCTCAGACTGTCACTCTCAGATGAAAAGAGATTGAAACGGATCGCATTATCGCTCACTAAAAGTGAGGTAGAATCTCCAAATACATCTGTTGAATTGAGCGCCCTGATCATCAAAGGTAAGGGGACGTTTGTCTCCCTCGAAAGATCGAAGAGGCTCATAACCTTGGAAATTCCTTCAATCCCCTTCAGCTCCTCCTCGAGAGCTTCGAGATTCTCAAGTTGAACGGATGTCAACGAAATGCTTCCTCCCTCTGCAGGTTCGACCATGAGAGCATAATTCGTCAACCAACCAAAGGCTTCCTTCATGGTTCTTGCACTTTCTCTGATCTTTGAATCCTCCTTGAAGAAATTGTACTGATCAATCGTCATTGGTATAGTAATTATCAGTAAAGGAGAGGCAATGCTGAGGGCTATAACAACCCAAATTACCGCTCTCTTAACAACTGGATTAACGTCTCTCGGCGGCGAAACCTCTCGTTTAGTGGCTGCCTTAGATGTAACAAGACCTGGAAGGACAGTAATTGTAAAAATCGCCGATAAAAAGATCCCGGAGCAGACGAATATTCCCATTTCCTGAAAGGCCTTCATATCAAGCAAGATGTATGAAGAGAAGCCCGCCATAGTTGTAAGAGCAGAAAAGAGAATTGGCACTCTTTCTTCGTGCACGGTTCTTCTGACAGCGTTCTTCATATGGATGTTCTCTTCAAATCGGGAAAGGAAATGCATTCCGTAAGCACTTCCGATTATGACTATAAACGAAGGAATCATAACCGTAAGACTATTTATCGAAAGCTCCATCAGCCCCATTATTCCTACTATAACCATTACTGCGGCCAGAGGGGGTACAAGAGTTAGAAGTGATAGAGATATTCTTCTGAACTTGATCACGTAAACCGCCATGATGGCAAGCAGTATGAAAGGCGGATACTTGAAGGTGAGATCAATGATCGACCTGAAGGTTTCGGAATTAGCAACACTCTCTCCGATCAATCTGTAGCTTTCTACGCCGGAAGAATCCAGTACCGATCGCAGTTCCGGGATCAACGCGTCACTCTTCAGCTCGTTACCATCTGCTATTGTGATCATGACCGCATAGTACCTGCCGTCAGAAGAAATGATTAAGTTGCTGTACAGCGGATTTGAAAGCAATTCTTCATTAAGGACCAGTCGGCCCTCTTCTTCATAAACATAGCTTTCCGATGGAATACTCATCGTGAAGAGATTGAAGCTTCCCAGCTTAACGGCCTCTGTAGGAGACAAAACGGATTTTACCCATTCAAGAGAATTAATCTTTTCAGTGATGCTTTTCAAGAGATCCAAAGAGGTTTGAGAAGCTTCAAGAACCAAAACAATCGATCCGGAATCGCCGAAAACTTCCGCGATCTTGTTGAATGCCCCAAGCTCCGAATCGTCGTCGCTCAAAAAGGCAGCCGGGGAGGGGTCAAAGCTAAACCCGTTTATTCCAGACAGCAAAACCACAACTACTACGGCCAGTATGGCGAAGGATAACGCTCTTCTCATATTCGCACCTCATGAACTCAGCCAATTATATCATCTGACTTTACGATTCATCGCCCCTTGTGGAGATTGAACGCTTCACAGATGAATTGGTATCGTAATTTGAAATGCCATGACTCTTGTCGTAAAATTGGGGCGTGAGAACAATCTGGTAGACACTTAGCAATAGAGTCTGGAGGGATTCAAATGATCAGCTGTAACAAGCTTACTAAAGTCTTCGATAAAGACCCGGTGGTCAGCGAGGTTGATCTGTCGGTTAGTTCGGGTGAGATATACGGCTTTCTGGGGCCAAATGGTGCTGGGAAGACAACGACAATAAAAATGCTTACAGGTACCCTAAGGCCTACATCTGGAGAAGTAAGTATTCTAAACATGGATTATCCAGGAAACGAACTTCTTATAAAAAGCAAGATAGGTGTTGTTCCGGATGAACCAAGAATCTATTCCTATTTCACTGGCGCAGAGTTTCTCGAATTCATCATGGACGTTTTTCCTGACAAGAGACAGGAGGCGAAAAAGAGAGTGGGGGAACTTTGCGAAGCATTCGGCATCGATTATCTAGGGAAGATGATTTCAGAGATGTCTCACGGAATGAAGCAGAAGATAATGGTCATATCTGTACTTATGAGAAGGCCCGAGGTCATCTTTCTGGATGAACCGACGGTTGGCCTTGATGCAAGAAGCGCTAAAATTCTGAAGATGCTTCTGGAGAAGTACAAGAATGAGGGATCTACAATTTTCATGACAACACACGTGCTTGAAATCGCGGAAAAGATGTGTGACAGAATTGGGATTATAAACAAGGGAAGGTTGATCTCCGAAGGAACAATGGACGAGCTAAGAAAGAGGGCCGGCGCCGATGAAAGAGAGACTCTAGAAAATCTGTTCCTACAGCTTACTGGAGAGGATGAAGATATCCAGGAAATAGTAAGTGCTTTGTGAGGTGCTAATTGTGAACGATCTTAAGCTGTTCTTCAAATATAAGTTGTTCATGTTCCCTGGCAAGAAAGGAACCAGAGGTGGCGTTTCAAGTCAACTATTCGTATTTGCAATTTTCACGGTCATGATAGGTTTCTTTCTTTGGGAAGTTTATGGTGCAACTGCTGGAGTGGAAGTAGAGGGAATTGCCCTTGGAAAAGTTATGGCTGGTTTTTTTCTCACAATTTCCGGACTGTTCTTTCTTATATCCTTCTCGGCCACATCATCGTATCTCTTCATGAGAAACGAAGAGATAGATATGCTTCTGGTTCTCCCCGTAAAAAGAGTCAGTATAATTGCTTACCAAATTATGATTTCGACGGTATATCAAGGCCTCACATTGTCAGTATTCCTTGGAATAGCTCTTCCTTATCATCTAAGGATCGATCCTAATCCATGGATAGGGATACCTTCACTTGTATTGGTAGTAATCAACACTGTTCTCCTTGCCTCAATAGTTTCCGTGGCTTTCGGAAAGTTTATGTCCAGGGCTGCTGCTAGAAAAGTGATGTTTATCGTGCAAATTGTAGCAGGGTTCATGTTCTTCATAATTGTACAGTTGGTCCCGAGGAACACAGATAATATCCCTCTCTATTTGCAGAAGCTTGCCGCTGCCTGGGAAACTCTCTCAAATCCCGTGAACATATTTACATGGAGCGTCAAGGCATCTGAGCAGCCAATGTACTTTCTGTTTGCCATTGGTGCGATCCCACTTTTGGGACTTCTGTTCTTCAAAGTCGCCTCATCTATGAGATTCGAGCCAGTTTCGTACACTAAGAGCAGATCAAGAACTTTCTCCTTTTCCGAAAGACGAGGAGGCGTCCTACTGAGGAGAGAACTGAAGATATACAGGCGTTATGAGCAGTTGATCTATTATCTCCTATATCCCGTTGTGTTTGGCTTGATTTTCGGTCTTATATCAGATGATGTCGTGACTTCAATCTTCACCATGGTGCTAATCAGTACAATATTCACTACAATACAGTCGGCATTTCTTATGGGCAGAGAGTTCCCATTTATCGAAACAACGAAGATGCTTCCGATCTCTCTAGGCAAAATGATTGCTTTGAAAGCATCCCTGCCTGTACTGTTGGGAACTGTTCTTTTTGTGGGAGTTCTCATCACCAGTGTCTTAGTGAGAGGTGGATCCCTCAGTTACCTTGTGGTTGTACCAATTGTATTCATACTGTACGTGACATCTTCATTGCTTGGCATAAGGGGTGTTTTGAAGTCACCGCCAGATCAGATGGACAATCCGAACGCGTTTATGAGAACGAAGTTTGTACTTCTCAATCAGGTTATTTGTATGGCTTTGAGTTTTGGCGCAATAATGCCTCTGACAATGATTCTAAGTGGTTCTGTAGAGGGTATCGGGACAGTCTTGATGCTGCTGATCTCGCTTGCATCAGTGACAATCGCTCTCTTTGTATCTCTCTTCAACTACAGGAAAATCTCACGGACGATCAAGAGCATTTAGGCTGAGGTATTGCTTATCAATATCTTGAACATTGAGACTAGTTCCGGGTCGAACTGAGTTCCGGAACATCGGCTTATTTCCTCAATAGCTTTCTGTACACTTCTGGCTTGACTATACGGCCTTTCATTTGTCATTGCATCGAAGGCATCGACGATCGATAGAATTCTACATTCAACCGGAATTTCTTCACCCTTGATACCCAGAGGATAACCTCTTCCGTCCCATCTTTCGTGATGTCTCAAAATCAAATCTGCAACTGATGAGAGATCTGGAGACGATACTGCAATTCTGTATCCTTTCTCAGGATGGAGTTTCATTACCTTCCATTCATCTTCGGATAACGGGCCGGGCTTAAAAAGAATGCTGTCAGGAATTCCCACCTTACCGAGATCGTGTACCTGAGCAAACAATGCAAGATCGCTGAGCTGTCGAGTACTGAGACCGGCCCTTTTACCAAGCTCCAAACAAAGTTTCTGAAGCCTTTTGGCATGACCACCTGAAATCTGATCCTTTTCATCCAGAGTTATCAACAGTGTGTTAACCATTTGGCTCCTAACGCTGGAGCTCCTGTAAAGCTTGTCACGGTACATAAGGTCATCAGCCAACTTTAGAGTCTCAAGAAGGTTTTGTTCTGGACCCTTGCTTGTGGCTATCCCCATCGATACACTCAAGTGAGGGCCGACGTGATCCATATTGTATTTTTCAACTGTCTTACGGACTCTTGAAGCGATCTTCTCAGTCGTCTCTTCATCCGTCCTAATTAGAATGACTGCAAATTCGTCTCCACCAAATCTCGAGACAACATCTGTCTTTCTGAAGGATGACCTAAGAATCTGTGAAAACTCTATGAGTATTTGATCTCCCCTTGAATGACCCATTGTGTCGTTTATCAGTTTCAATCCGTCTACATCGGCCGATACAATTGAGATAGGATAGAATCTCGACCCTTCCAGTCTCTGAAGCTCCTCCTCAAAATAGACTCTGTTGTATAGATCGGTCAGTTTATCGTGAAGAGACATATAATTCATACGTATTTCCGTCTCGATTCGAACTATCGCTTCACGAGCATGAGACATGAGAAGCTCTGCAAGATGTAGTTCTTGTTCGCCAAATTTCGACCTATCTGAGGACATCGCCTGGAAAACCCCAAAATCACCAACTGGAACGCTCAGGCCAGCGTGATAAAGACTGTTGGTCTTCAAAGCATTGGGAGACTCCTGGATATCATCGATTATGTACGGCTTCTTCTCTCTGAAAGTCTTCCCGACAATTCCGACATCATTTGGCATTACAAGTGGATCCCGTGGATTCAGATTGGAAGATGCTTTAATTACTAGATTATCCTCTTCGTTGACACAGATGAAGCATATATCAAATTCAAGGATCTCCTTAGCTGCTTCAATCACAGAGTCATATACATCTTGGAGGGTTCCACATCTTTCCAGATTGAGAGCTGCATCGTGAAGCCGTTCTATTCTGAACCTATCTCTCTTCAGAATCTCCAGACTTCTCATTCGTTCAGATATATCTCGTGCAAAAGTAAATTCATATTCACTTTCATCGTACTTGAAATAGTTTCTGTTAACCTCGACGGGAAAGACAGAGCCGTCCTTTCTCACATGATAAGCTTCAAATGTGTCCCTACCTTTTGATTTAAGCCTTTCCCAGCTTACCCTTCTATCCATTGCCTCCATCGATTTATCGAGATCATTTACCTTAAGTCCGGAAACCTCAGCCTTTGTGTATCCGAGATTTTTACAGGCCGCGCTGTTTGCATACAGTATCGTGCCGTCAGGAGCAATCCAGAAGGCCTCATCGTTCGCATTATCCAGTCCGAACTGAATAAGCTTGATCCTCCTAAGTGCCTCTCTCTCTTCGGTCACATCATTTGCAGAACAGACAACAGACTCAATACTTCCGAATTCATCGATATCCGGCGTCTTTGTGATCTCCAGAATTCTTAACTCCCCATTCGAATTCTCTGAATTCTGCTCAAAAGTAAGCTTCACTTTTCGAGAGAAAACCTCTTTGTTGCTTTCAACACATTTTTTCGCTTCCTCTTCCGAGAGAATCCTATAGACATTCTTTCCTTCAATCTCCTTCGGCATCCTACCAAGAAACTCTGCAAATGACTTATTGACGATTCCGAAAGTCTCCGGATCTCTGAAATACCAGATCAGTGTCGGAATCTTATCCAGAAGCAGCGACATTTCTCTGTTCCTTCTGACGAGAAACTTCTTGCCTGCCACCCGCTGTATAGTAGCCGTGAAGATGAGTGTCAAAAGAAAGACGAAAGCGATTGCAGCATAGTTTGCTGGTAGCCATCTGCGCTCGAGAGAAACCAAGATTTCCGCTAATACAGGACTCCCCTTCTCATTGCCCAAGTTGTATCCTTCTCTTGTAAGCAGACCCATAATTCCCTCGAGATCTAGTTCCATAATTACATACGCATTCTTTGGCCTCTCTGAACCAGCGTTGTTCGTAATGGCAGAAATCGCAAAGAGGTCCTTGCCTACTGAGAAGATTCCTGAGTAGTCTCCTCCTTCAAAAGCAGGCATGTCGGCAATTTCAAACTTTTCACCTGCAGTTGCAAAAACCGCATTTTCATAGAATACCGCTACACCTTTCATAAGCATATTGCTGCTCATTATCTCTCTTAGATAATTGTTGATGAAGTCACTGTCATTCTTCATAACGGCTTCATAAAATGAATCCCGATGAAAGTAGCCGATGAATGTGGTCTCTGCAGCGTTTTCCGCGATCATTCTTGCAGACTTGGCAATTTGACTTTCTACTTCAGAATACCTAACTTCTGTCACCGCAAAACCTATAATGGCCCAGAAAAGCGTTGCTAGCGCAGCCAAAGAGATAGATTTAAGCCAATTCTTCATGAGTACTCCTGTATGAGAAAAAACTGCCTTTGTTTAGTCTATCATTTTTCCTACGATGAAACCCAGAGAACTTCGCTCAATAACCAACTTGTGACCGACTGTAAGTTTTTCCTGATCCAATACTTGTGAACTGATCGTTTGAGAGACTATGTTCTTCAAATTGAATGATCTACCATCTCCCGTTGTGAGTATTACAAAATAAATCATGTAGAATCTGTATTGTTGTTCGCCAATATGGCTTGCGGATGGTGATGATTTGAAATCCATACTTCTCTTATTTCTCTTAGCTTCATGCACAGCATGTTTTGGTTGGGGGTTCACAGCTCACTGGCAGATATCCGTAGCTGCTCTTAATCTGATCGACTCTTCAACTCTGAATTCGATTAGGGGAAACGTTCAGGAAGATGTTTTTAAGAACTGGATTGGAGTTCAAGCGTCGTGCGTGGATCTCGACAGGTATTTCGTCAAAGACCTTGTACCGGCTCATACATTCATCGCTGAAAGATACGTTAAGATCGAGTCGCTGGCTTTGCAAGAGATACTAGATATACCGGGTATGAAACGCAATGCCATGGGAGCTCTGATCGAGGCCTTTCTTGAAATCCGGGAGCATTTTCTAAAGAAGAATTTCCCCGATCTGGCCTTTGCGATTGCCCGGCTCTTCCATTTCGGAAGCGACCTGATGATGCCGCTCCATGTTGTGAGAAACAGTGACGGCCAGCTGACCGACCAGCCGGGGATGCACTTCAGAATTGAAAGTATTGCCGGCACTGTCTTCTTCGGCATGAAACAACTGACACCCGAGAGTGCGATTTTTCTTCAGGACTTTGAGATTCCAGAATTTATTCTGAATTCAATTTCTCAATCAGCAAGTCTTGCTTCAACCTTTGAGGCTGCTGATAAAAAACGTCTATCGGACTCTATTTACGATTACTCCGAGTTGTGGGAGGAGATTTCACCGGCATTCACAGAAGCAGTGAATAGAGCGGTATTCGTCTGCGCAAGTCTGTTGAAGAGCGCGATTCTCGGTATCGAAGAAACGGTACCGGCAAGTGTTTTGAGTGACTTTAGTAGCCGGGGTTGGGGGTTGGTGGTGGCATCAAGATCAGAAGTGATGCTTCCTCCGGCAGGAAGTGAGTCTCGCTGGCGCTAGGAAGTGATGCCCGGAAGAGCATCCGGGGAAGTGATGCTGGCGCTTACGCACCAGGAGGCAAAAAGGAAAGAAGAAGAGCAAGCAAATTAAAGTAATCTGATCAGACGGACTCATTTTGTCACTGAAGCGCTCCTGTTAAGGATCTGGGCTTCGAGAAACCGGGGTAGCGGGTGCGGATTGGTGTTAGGAAAAAGCAAAGGAACTGGTTGGTCGTTGAATGGTTCTCCGTTCGCCGACGAGAGCCGTCAAGTAATAGTATCGAGATTCCGACCAGGAGCTTTGTCGGAATGACGGAATTGGGCGTATTCGGAATAACCGTTCTTAGTCAAACCATTATTCAGAGAGTAGAGAGAAGGGAAAAGCAAAGAGGGCAGGTAAGGTTCCGCGATAAGATTTCGACCAGGAGCTTTGTCGGACTGACAGCATTTGACGTTTCTTGACTTCAGCGCTTTCAACCTGCAACTGCTCTTCATGAAGGACCGAGGACGCCTCTCTCAAGCACGACGAGATATGATGTTTGATCTCTATTTTCAGACCTCTATCCTCAACCTGTAAACTCACGGTAACGTTTTCAAAGAACCTTCAAGATCATCCCGCCAACTATTGCAATCATCACGCTCGCCAGCGTCCCGATTAGATAGTATTCAGCAAAGTCTTTGTTCTCGAAATTCTTAAATCTGGCCAATGATTTGGCGGCTATTACAATTGTTATAGAGGCAACATTTCCCGTGAGGTATAGTGTGAGAATGAGAAGCCTTTCGAAGATCCCGATCACCTTCCCGGTCTTCACATTATCGAGAACCGAGCTGTCTCCTGCTATTCTCTGAAGATAGTCCGGCACATTCTTGTAGATGAGATCGAAGAGTTTTCTTATGAAGACCGCGCCGGCAAAGAGTACATATATATAGACAATTATTACCACTAGAATTCTTTGAAGCGGAAGCGACGGTAGGTCAAGCCCCGTATGTATGGAAAACCAGCCAATGAAGCTTGAGAAGCCCCGTGAAACGGTGAAGCTGGAAATCGGTAAGAGGAAAGAGATGAGCACAAGATGCATGAATTGATCAAGAACAAACATGATGAACTTCGTTGCCGGACCTCGCTCTCTCTCGATCTGAGCTTTGAATACATCTATAAGTATATGAAAGAGGGAAAGCACAAGGCAATACATAAGCACATCGGTCAGCTTGAAGGGGAGCATAAGAACCAGAAGAGTTCCAAACACAACGCACCAGTGTTTCAGAAATCCTTTCATCTTACCATTGTTCTTTTCGTTCACCATCGCGTCTGTCTGAAACAAGAAATCGGCAACTACATGTGCCAGAATCGAAAGCGCTAAAGGTATCACTAATCCTCTCATATTGTGGCCTCCGTCAATATCCCGATAGATGCGCGTTTGTCGCGGAACACATTGACTATAAGGTCTTAATGCCTTATTCAGCTTAAATAAGTTTAAAAAGCCTTATTTTATAAATATAAGGCTTAAAAACTAATTCCCAAGCGACAAATCGATCAACTTTGCCAACCCCGTTTCGGCAGCTCTTACCACACTCCAGCTTGCCTTTTCACAGTGTTCCTGAACAGTCGGAGCTGTCACTCCCAGAACCTTAGCCGCCTTTTCGTAGGTCCCCTCGGCCTCATACGTATGAACGGCTTCCCATTGTTTTTCAGTCCAACCCCTCTCAACAGTCTCAAGCAAAAATAAAGAGGTGTTCATGGCAATTGACAGTACCTCGTTATCATGAACGAAAAAAGTATTTGAAATCTTACTCTGTTTCGCACTATCAAGTGCCGTTCTCGCATCGTAGAAGACTATGCCACTTAAATCCCAAGAAGAACCGGCATTCTCCAGCTCTTTCTTATCAATTTCACCAATACTCAATCCAATTCTTAGCCTGAAGGGTCGCACAATGTATCTCAACCTTCGAACAAGTATCGGTAGGGCACCCACCTCAGACAATACACCCTGAATCTCATCTCCTCTAGATATGGCAAATGGCTTTGCGAGATACTCTGAGCCAAAACCATCAATCGAATTCCGAATACTTGCCACCGGAATCTCTTGCTTCCTTGATTGGATGATATCGGCGGTAATTATCGCATAAAGACCCATACAGCTCACACTCCGTAAACAGCAGAGTCACCCCAAACTGATTGTAGCACAGATCATGTTGAGACCATAAAGTGACGGAAATCAAATGCCGCTCCAGTCTTTACGAGATACCCACTCATCGATGTGGAGATCTATACGACATCCTCGATAGGAGGGTCGTCTATTCAGAGGTCTTTGAAGGCCTGTTACTCAATACGAAAACTCGTGATGGAAATTCAAACAAAAGCCCATTGAAGAAGACGGGAAAACTCCCGAATACGCTGCATCTTAGCCGAACAAAAGCTGCACTGCCCGTTATCTTCAGGAATTCAAATACTGACAGTCAGCTAATTAGCTACTTCAAATATCCAAAGATCTTTCTCCTTCTTTTCGGCATTGCTTTCCTGATAGGACATGGAATACCCTGCGAATATGATCCTGTTCCCTTCAAGATAGGCTGAATTAACTACATCGTCCCCAGAACCGCCGAAAGATAGAGTATCAATTATCTCGCCTTCAGAATCTAGTTTCATAATCCACGCGTCATTCATACCGGAATTTTCTTTAACGTCGATGTCGTCAGAAGTTGTCTGCCCAGCGACAATCAGGTCCCCATCATCTGTAAGAACAATGCAACGCGCAACGTCTTTGAAACTCCCGCCGTAGTTCTTACTCCACAGCTCATTACCTTCATCATCGACCGAAATAACCCAGAAATCTTTTCCGCCGAGTCCATTCGAAAAGAGTGATACCCCGGCGTCCTGTGAACCAACGGCTATGACATTGCCATCACTCTCTGCAACTATATCGAAGCCATCCTCAAACCACTGACCTCCGAACTGATCAAACCATTCGACTTCCCCAGCGGCCGAGATCTTCAAGATCGACATCTGATTGTCCACGTAGTTGCAGCTTATTCCACAGTCTCTGTACGCAAAATAGCCGACTGCATAGACTGACCCATCCTCTCCCAGGTAAAGCCTTTGCGCACAATCTTCAGATCTGTAAGCGCCAACTACCCATTGAGACACTATATTGCCTTCACAATCCAGTTCTACTATCCAGAAGTCTTCTCCCCAATCATAGCCAGAGACGTCTCCGTCAGCAGATCTTGTGTATCCTGCGACTAGAATATTGCCTGAAGGTTTCTCAAGTACATCGTATGCATGATCCTGTCCGCTGCCCCCAAGTGTTTTCTCCCAGATGAGTTCACCTTCTGTCGAAAGCCTAATCACCCAGAAATCACCAATACCGTTATTGTTGGTCACATCACCGTCTGAAGATTCAGTCAGACCTACAAGCAAATATCCCCCGTCAGCAGTTAGGGCTATTGCCTCAGCAATATCTCTCTTGCTTCCACCAAAAGTCTTCCACCACTGAAGTTCCAGGTCGCTGTCAAGTTTCATAATAAGGAAGTCTTCCTGACCATGTGTAGAAACAATCCCTCCAGAAGAAGAGTCTGTGAACCCTGAAATCGCAACGGATCCATCTTCGAGAATCTTAATGTCGCTCACCACGTCGTTGCCGCTTCCTCCAAGAGCCAGAGATTTCACTACATTTAGCCTTGCCCCCAGAAAAACCGTAATAAAAATCAGAAATACTATTACTGACATTCTTCTCATCATCTATTCCTCCATCTCATGATCAACGGCTTCTGCATCCCTTTGCGAATAATCATCGGATCAATAGTCGTTCATATTCGTTTCATTATATTTGATTAGCTCCTATAAAGCATCGAAGAGAGGTTACTAATATGACCGTGATGAATAATCGTGATGACAAGAACGGAAAATCGCGCAGGTGAATCCGTCATTTATGGATATTCTTTCTCAAGAGCACCTTTGCCAAATCGAAAAGCTCATTACAATTAAAAACCAACCGGGACTTTCATTTCCAAAGCTGCAGCAGGCCTGTGAAACAGATCTTTCCATCTGAAATCAGAGGGATCTTTATTCCGTTTCTGAAACATGATCAAATTGCACGCGGCCAGTGTTACATGAAGGCTAACGTGCTATTGAGCAGACTGAATATCAATATGGAAACTAAAACCTTGTGATCCAGTTCGAGATTCTCATTACTCGATTCAGTTTATAATTTCTGCAGTTCCAGAGAAGAAAGTTTTCGAGGTTGAAGTACCCTATCTAGGTCGGCACAAACCCAGAATTGAAGAGCTCAAGACAGGCTTTCACCACTTCTTCATCATACTTCGTACCAACTCCCGACTTAATCTCTTCGAGGGCAATCTCGAGTCCCAGTGCACGTCTGTAAGGACGATGAGAGCTGACGGCCTCGACAACATCTGCAACTGCAAGAATTCTCGCTTCAAGCATTATTTCGCCATCTTTCAGACCTCTCGGATAACCGGATCCATCGATTCTCTCGTGATGCTGCCTGACTATTTCTGCAACGGGCAGACCGAAATGGATCTCCTTCAGGATTTTGAAGCCTTCGTCGGGATGATTCTTGATCAACGCCCATTCAATCTCGTTAAGCCTTCCGGGTTTGTTAAGTATATCTGCAGGGATGGAAAGCTTCCCTATGTCATGGAGAATAGACGCTATTCTGAGTGCTTCAAGCTTTTCGTTGGGGAGTTTGAGTCGCTCAGCAATCGCTGTCGCTATTTCTTCGACCTTTCTCTGATGATCAACCGTGTAGGGATCCTTAACCTTTAGAAGCCTGGACATTGTTAGCAGAAGATCATCTCTGCTTCTTCTGAGGGCTTCTTCGGTCTCTTTCAACTTTGTAATGTCTCGACCGATACCCACTAGACCCGTAACTAAACCCTCTTCATCGAATATCGGCGACAGATTAATACTATAGTGTTTCTGGTTGACGTCTTCGCCAAAGCTCCACTCATATGTTGTCTGTTCTCCACTGAGAGCTATCTCGCTGTTCATCATATGTACTTCTGCTATCCCTTCAGGAAATATTTCGGCTGCGGTCTTGCCGATGAAGAAATCTGTATTGACTTCTGAACTCTCTATCCAGGCTCCAAAAATAGCAGTAAGCCTGCTCTCTCGATCCAGTTCAAAGATTATGTCGTCCGTAGACTCCACAATCGCCCTAAACTTCTCTTCCCGCTCTCTCAGTCTCGAATAGATCTCGCGTTCTCTTGTCTTGTCTTACGCCAGATCCACTACTCCCAATAGATTTCCGGAATCATCGAAGATCGGGTATGCCTTGATGTGCCAGATGATTCCGTTCTGCTCGATCTCTTCAACAACTGTCTTCTTTTCCCTGACGGCCTTCAATACAGGACAATCGTCGCAAGGATTCTGCCTTCCGTACCAAAGGTGATAACACGTGTTGCCCTGCAAACTATCCTTGTCTACCGCCACCCTCTCTCTGAATGCTTTGTTCGCCCAGACAATACTAAGATCGGGCTTATGATACGCAACTATCTCATCGATATTGTCCAGAATGAGCTGAAGAGTCTGTTCAGATTCAATAATCCTTCTCCTGGCTTTCTTCTGCTCAGTTACGTCGATTCCAACCGACTGGTATTCAATCAGCTTCCCGGCAGTGTCATGAACAGGCTGGTTGTACCAGTGAATCCAGTGCACAGCTCCATCGGCAGCCAATACGGGATCTTCCCTTTGGAAAGGATGCTCGACTTCCGCCCTTTTGTGAAGCGTCTTCTCGAGTTCATTGCATGGGCCTTTTTCGGCAAGATCGATCCATTGCTTTCCGAGAAGTTGATCCCTTTCCATACCGTAGAATTCAGCATATGCGCGATTGACGAAAGTTAGCGTTGTGTCAGAGTTCCACCTGCAGATGAGCAGATCTGGATTGTCCGCAATAGACTCATAGAGTAAGCTGTAATGTTTGCCAATCAAGTCTCGCTTCTCCACAGGATCACTCCTTATGGGCTTCAAACGAGAAGCCGCCCTGGAACAACTCCAAACAGCTCTTCACAACCAAAGAATCATAAAGCTTTCCTGAGTTACTACTGATTTCCTCCATAGCCTCTTCAACGTCGCGCGCCCTTCTGTGTGGCCGATCTGAAAGCATCGCTTCAACTACGTCTGCCACTGCTAGTATCTTCGATGTAAGCAGTATCTCCTTATCTGTCAGTCCTTTTGGATACCCTGAGCCGTCCAGGCGTTCATGATGCTGCAGTATTGTATCGAGCACCGGCCCTTCGAAAGGTATCCCTTTCAGAAGATCGTAACTCTTGCCCGGGTGGAGTTCTATGAAGTCTCGCTCTTGCTCGTTTAAAGGCATCGCTTTTGTTAGGATATCTGTTGGTATGAACAGCTTCCCAATATCGTGGAGCCTCGAGGCAAGCGAAAGCACATTTCGATCATCCCGTGAAAGGTGCATCTTTCTTGCTATCTCATCGGCCAGTATAGCAACTCTCTTCTGGTGACCTGCTGTGTATGGATCCTTTATCTCAGTAGTCTCGCTCATTATTGCAATGAGCTCTTCCTGGGTTTTGCTAATTCTGTTGTAAAGGCTGTCGATCGGCTCACGAATAGACCTGTAGACTATTCCCTGCAAGATAACGAAATAAGATATCAATCTGAAAATGTGTCCAAGCATGTTAGAAAAGCCATACACGTCCGTATAGGTCGTAAAAACCAGTTCTCCGGCTGCTGTCAAAATAAGGGCAAGAAAGTAGTACTTTCTGTAAGGGAGGATGTCTGGAGAATCACTCTTGAAAAGAAGATAGATGCTCAATACTATGATTGCCAACACCACATATTCCATCAAAATCTTGAATGAAGTGAGACCGGTTCCAGGAATGAAACAGCAAGGAAAGTATCCAAAGGCGATCGCTGTCGTTCCAAGAGCTCCTGCAATCATTAAGCCCACGAAATAGGCTATATTGAGATTTCGTTTCTTAGGCAGAACCAACGCCAACGCGAGACCAGAAGACTCTAGCACACGACCCAGAATCCAAAACTGTGTCGGTTGATTTGCTGTCCAGGAAGGGAAGACCCCCAT